>JBCNPG010000040.1:0-11314 GCA_039593445.1 Pedobacter sp. | reverse complement strand
GGGGCAAATCCAGCATTTGGATGATATCCGCAAAATTGTGGTAAAAAACCAAAATGGCTCACCTATCCTCATCCGCGATGTGGCTTCGGTGCAATTTGGCAGTGCTACCCGTTATGGAGCGGTTACCCGCAACGGCAAAGGCGAAGTAGTGGCAGGCGTAACGCTTATGCTCAAGGGTGAGAATTTTAGCCAAGTGATCAAGCACGTGAAAGCGCGCATGGTGCAGATCCAAAAATCGTTGCCCGAAGGTGTGGTAATAGAGCCTTTCATAGACCGTACCGAATTGGTTGGACGAGCCATGGGCACGGTAAAAAAGAACCTTCTTGAGGGTGCGCTCATCGTTATTTTTGTGCTGGTGCTTTTGTTGGGCAATTGGCGCGCCGGACTGGTGGTGGCTTCGGTTATTCCACTGGCCATGCTGTTTGCCTTTTTCATGATGCACCTGTTTGGCGTATCGGGTAATTTGATGAGCCTCGGAGCCATAGATTTTGGGCTCATTGTTGATGGGGCCGTTATTATTGTAGAAAGCGTAGTGCACCATATTGCCACCGGAAATTACCGCAAACAAGGGATCTTGAAGCTGAGCCAGGCACAGATGGACGAGGAGGTGAACGATAGTGCAGGCAAGCTGATGAAATCGGCAGCCTTTGGCCAGCTTATCATTCTCATTGTTTACCTGCCGCTGTTATCGCTGGTGGGCATCGAGGGTAAGATGTTTAAGCCAATGGCACAAACCGTGGC
This sequence comes from Pedobacter sp., assembly GCA_039593445.1. Taxonomy (GTDB): domain Bacteria; phylum Bacteroidota; class Bacteroidia; order Sphingobacteriales; family Sphingobacteriaceae; genus Pedobacter. The sequence goes on along the minus strand of JBCNPG010000040.1, from coordinate 10,573 downwards.
GTTTGCCATTTTGGGTGCATTCATCCTGTCGCTTACCTACGTGCCAATGGCCAGTGCCTTGTTCCTCAGCAAAAAAACAGTACATAAACCGAATATTTCAGATCGGTTGATTGCCTTTTTGCAACGCGGTTACCAGCGTGCATTGGTGGGCGTGCTTCAATTTAAAGTTACCGTAGTAGTTGTGGTTTTTGTCTTATTTTCTGTAGCAGTTTGGGGTTTTAGCCGAATGGGAGGCGAGTTTATTCCCACTTTGGAAGAAGGCGACCTTACCGTAGAAATTTCGATGATGCAGGGCACCTCGCTTTCGGAAGCCGTCAGTACGTTCAGCAAGGCCGAAAAATTGCTGAAGGCTAAATTTCCTGAAATTAAGCAGGCCGTTACCCGCATCGGAAGCTCCGAAATCCCTACCGATCCCATGCCCATGGAAAGAGGCGATATGATGCTTTCCATGTTGCCCAAAAGCCAATGGAAATCGGCCAGTACCCGTTCAGAAATGATGGAAAAAATGGAAGAAACACTCGCTGTTATTCCGGGTATCAAGGCAGAGATTTCTCAACCCATGCAAATGCGTTTCAACGAGTTGATGACAGGCATCAGGCAAGATGTAGCCATTAAGATTTATGGCAACGACCTCGATGTATTGGCACAGGAGGCCAATAAAATTGCCAAACTGATCCATGGCGTAAATGGCGTAAGTGAGCCGTTCATAGAAAAAGTGAGTGGCTTACCTCAAATTCAGGTGGCTTACGACCGCAACAAGATGGCACAGTATGGCCTCAACATCAGCGATGTAAACATGATCCTGAAAACGGCTTTTGCGGGCAACGCCGCCGGGGTGGTTTTTGAAGGCGAAAAACGTTTCGACTTGGTTATTCGCCTGGGCCGAGAATTGCGCGAAAATATTTCCAGTGTCGAAAATCTATTGATTCCCCTGCCATCAGGCAATAAAGTGCCGTTAAGCCAAGTGGCCAATATCGAATTTAAGGATGCGCCGGCACAGGTTTCTAGAGAAGAAGGCAATAGGCGTATTTACGTAGGTTTTAATGTGCAGGGTCGAGATGTAGAAAGCACGGTAGAAGAAATCCAACAAAAACTGGATCGCGAGCTGCAGCTGCCAAGCGGCTATTATCTTACTTATGGAGGCCAGTTTCAAAACCTGCAGGCCGCCAAGGCCCGTTTGTCGGTTGCGGTACCCATCGCCCTTATCCTGATTTTGTTGCTGCTGTATGCCACTTTTAGAAAGGTAAAGGACAGCCTGCTTATTTTTACGGCTGTTCCGTTGGCTTCTATTGGCGGTATCGCGGCGCTGTTGCTGCGAGGCATGCCTTTCAGTATTTCGGCAGGGGTTGGCTTTATTGCCCTCTTTGGGGTAGCCGTGCTCAACGGCATCGTATTGATCGGTTATTTTAACCAGCTCAAAAACGAAGGCATGGACAACATCTACAAGCGTGTGCTCGAAGGCACCAAAACAAGGCTGAGGCCGGTATTGATGACTGCTGCGGTTGCCTCCTTAGGCTTTTTGCCAATGGCGCTTTCTACCAGTGCCGGTGCCGAAGTACAAAAGCCTTTGGCTACCGTTGTAATCGGAGGCCTTATAACAGCCACATTGCTCACCCTGTTTGTATTGCCTTGTCTATACCTCCTGTTCAACAAAAAGGAAACGACGAAACTCAACAGCTCTAAAACGATGGCAATCGGCTTGGTCTTGCTGGGAACGCTGTTTGCAAGTCAAACCAAAGCACAGCAAAAGCCATTGAGCCTTGATAGCGCCATTGCCAGGGCCCTGAAAAACAACTTGGAAGTACGTTCTTCGGGTTTAAGCGTAGCACAGGCCAAAGCCCTGCAAAAATCAGGGATTGATTTGCCGAAAACCGAACTGGTGCTTACCCAGGACCCCACCAGTGGCGGCAATATGGACAACGCCCTTGGCATTACCCAAAATATAGCTTGGCCTGGTTTGTATGGCAAGCAACGTCAATTGCTCAATCAGCAAAGCACCCTAGCCCAGCGTGGCCTCCAGGCTACACAGGCCAGCATTACTCGAGCGGTGCGCAATGCCTGGTATACCCAAGCACTTTATCAGGAAACCATGCATATACTCAATTATCAGGATAGTCTTTATGCAGGGTTTGTAAAAAAGGCCGAAATCAGGTTCAAAACCGGCGAAACATCTAACCTTGAGTTGATGAGTGCGCGCAACAAATACCAGGAAGTACAGGCCATGAAAATTGGGGCCTTGGCCGACCTGAAAAATAACGAGCTGGCTTTGCAGCAGTTGCTCAATACGCAAGAGCCAATTCTGGTAGAAGTTAAAACCTTGCCGCTTTTTCTGGCTGCCGAAACAACGGAGCCAACAAGTTCTAATAATGCGGCGCTAGGAATAGCCCAACAGGAAATCGCGGTAGCCACAGCCAAGATTGCGGTAGAGCGAGCCAAGAATATGCCCGATTTTATTTTGGGCTATAGCCAGCAATTAGTGATTACTGGCTTTAATCCGGCCAATATCAGCCGCACATATTCGCTAGGTACACGCATTGCGGGCATACAGGTTGGCGTAGCCTTGCCCCTGTTCAATCAGGCTGGCAGGGCCAAGGTCAAGGCCGAACAGTTAGGCGCACAGGTAGCTCAAGCCAACTACGAAAATGCGCAGTCGCAGGTGCAACTGGCGCTGCAGCAGGAATTGCAACGCTACCATAAATTCAAGCAACTGGTCGACTACTACCTCAATGTAGGGCTTAAGCAAGCCGACGAACAGCTGCGCATTGCGCAGGTTTCGTTCAATTTGGGAGAAATCGGCTATATCGAATATATCCAAAATACCAGCACGGCGGTGCAGGCCAAATTGGCTTACCTCGAAACCGTGGGCCAACTCAATCAATCAGCCATCCAATTACAGTATCTTAAAGGAGAATAACCATGCAAATTCAAAAATATAAACAGCTCATTTATCTTGTGTTGCTAAGCACAGGGATTTTGGTGTCGTGCACCAGCAAGCAACCCGAAAAAGAAACCAATGCCGCGCCGGCCGAAGAAAAAAAGGAAGCCTTGGCGCTTAGCCCCGAACAGCTGAAGGCCGTAGGCATAGAAATTGACCCGCTTGAGCAGCATAACCTCAGTGCGGTAGTAAAAGCCAATGGGCAATTGGCGGTTCCGCCACAGAACCAAGCCGATGTAAGCGTACTGTATGGCGGTATCATTGGTCGCATTTACGTGCTCGAAGGCCAACAGGTCAAGCAAGGACAAGTATTGGCCATGGTCAAAAATCAGGACCTCATCAAATTGCAGCAGGATTACCTGGCCAGCAAGAACAGCTTTGCTTATATACAGGCCGAGTACGACCGCCAAAAACAACTGAACGATGCCGGTGCGGGTACAGGCAAATCCTTTCAGTCGGCGACGGCAAATTTTAATGCCGAATCGGCCAGGTTGAAAGCCTATGAAAGCCAATTGCAGCAACTCGGCATATCGCCCGCCAAGATTTCGAGTGGCCATATCGTATCGCAGTTCCCGGTTTCTTCGCCCATTAACGGTACTGTTGGACAGATTACCGCCAATACCGGAGCCTTTGTGCAGCGGGGCACTTCTATTATGGAGGTGGTAGACAACGCTAAAATCCATTGCGACCTCACTGTATTCGAAAAAGACCTGATGGCTGTAAAAATTGGGCAACAGGTTAATTTTCAGCTTACCAATCAAAACAATCAGGTGATTACGGGAACCATCAATGGCATTAACAAATCATTCGAAAACGAAAGCAAAGGGGTAATTGTCCATGCGGTAATCCATAATCCGCAACATCAGAATCTCATTCCGGGCATGTATGTTACGGCATTGATCAATGTAGGTACCCAAAAAGATTGGGCCGTACCAGTTTCGGCCTTGGTACGCACTGGTGGCAGGGCCTATATTTTTGTGGTTGAAGAGCACGCTGAAGGCCAAAAGCACAACGACTACCAATTTAAAAAAGTAGAGGTGGCCACGGGAGTAAGCGAATTGGGCTTTACCCAAATCAAGCCACTAGTCGAGCTTCCCGAAAAGACAAAGATTGTAACCAAGGGGGCTTTTTACCTTGAATCGAAAATTGCTGGTGGAGGCGAAGAAGAGGAGTAGCTAGCCAAATCAAGATGACTTGCTTCGTCCGTCTTTGCGATGATGCATCTAAATCGGGTTCTTCAAAACCTTAAACACATAGGCTTTGTAATTGGTGCCAATGGGGATTTCCTTGGCGCCAATTTCAACATCGTGGGGCGTAAAGGCCGTAATTTTTTGAAGGTTAACAATAAAGGAACGGTGTATGCGCAGAAAGCCCTTGCCCTGTAGCTCCATTTCTATGTCGCTGATTTTGTATTTGGCATTGATTTGCTGTCCAGCACAATGAATAATGATGTAATCCTTAAAGCTTTCTACATAAAGGATGTCATGGGTTAATATTTTTCTGAACTTGTTGCCGGTTTTGATGTAAATAAAATCATCTGTGGCAGGAGCAGTTGCCTGTAGCGAGGGTTTTGGCAGCGATTTGAGCCTCAGGTAGCGGTCTATGGCTTTGAAGAAACGGTCAAAAGTAATCGGTTTGAGCAGGTAGTCCACAATGTCGAGGTCGTAGCCTTCTACCGCATACTCGCGGTAGGCCGTGGTGATGATAACCGCAGGCGGATTTTTCAGCGTTTTCAAAAACTCTATTCCCGTAAGCTGGGGCATTTTAATGTCCAGAAATAACAAGTCCACGGGTTTGGTGCGCAAAAATTCGAGCGCCTTGATGGCATTGCCACAAGTGCCGGCCACTTCAAAGCTGTCTAGCAGCGCCATGTGGTTTTTCAGCAGTTCAATGGCCAAGGGCTCATCGTCAACCAATAGGCATTGTATTTTTGCGGTCATTGGGGTTCAGGTTTATGGTAAGCATCACTACGAATATATCGCCATTTGCAGAGATATTAAACTCGTAGTTTTTGCCGTAAATGAGATCAAGCTGTTTGCGGATGTTGTTGAGGCCTATCCTTTCGGTTTTTTGGCCTTTTGGCAGTGGCATAAACGAATTGGAGATAACAAAGCTAAAGCGATTGTTTTGCAGTTCAAGCGCTATATCAATGCTCGGGTTGCCGATATCTTCGCCCGCCCCATGTTTAAAAGCATTTTCTGTGAGCGACAATAAAATAAGGGGGGCAATCTGAACATCTTGGTCAATCTGATGCCTGAAGTTTACCTTTAGCCTGTCGTTGTAACGGAGTTTTTCCAATCCGATGTAATTATCCAGCAAAGCAATTTCGGTAGAGATAGGTACATAGGTATCGTTGCAACGGTACAGGATGTGGTCAAGGATTTCCGAAAGTTCGGCTATGGATTTGGACGTAACGGGCGAGCCGATCATTGAAAGCGAATAGATGTTGTTGAGCGTATTGAATAAAAAGTGCGGATTGAGTTGTGTTTTGAGGGCCTTAAGCTCAGTTTCGGCCTTCTCCTTTTCGAGCAGCAAGGTTTTTTGCTGGGCAAGGTATTGTTCCTTTACCAGCTTGCAAAAACCGAAAATGCAGGCGATGGTAAAGTTGTGTATAAAGTATTCTTCAATAAGCCAAGGGATGTCTGTGAGGATTTCGCCCATCGATTCCTGCTCAAAAGGTGGCTTTCGTACCAAAGGTTCCAGCAAATAAATACCGGTGGCCCGGGTAAATACCGTAATGATGTAGCTTCCCGCCAAAAAGTAAAACACCACAAATACATAGTTCCTGCCCGTCATCAATTTAGGGATGATGAGATAAGCTATAAAATACGACAGCAGCATATAGTAAAAGATGCGGAAGGCGCTTTTGATGAGCTCCGACCTAAAAGATTCGTGGAGCTGATAAGCGGGGTCGAAACCGGTTAGGGTAAGTACAAACACGACCAGCCAAAACAAAAAATGACTGGCTATGCGGTGCCTGCCGCTCCAATGTACTAGGTTCTCGAACAATGACATAGGCCAAATATAAGGTTAGTGGGAGAATGTATTCGAAGCACTGAAAGCGGGAAATCAAGTTTTGCCATGTGCCTCGAGGTTTATTTGCAGCAATACGGCGAACAAATCGTCGGTGGCAGAAATATGTAGCGTATAATGAGGGCCATAAATCAGGTCGAGCTGTTTGCGGATGTTGCTGAGCCCAATCCTGTCGGCTGGTATACCATTATGCTGCTCAACAAAGGTATTTGCAATGAGGAATTTGAACTGACGGTTTTCTAGCTCGAGCGAGATCCTGATGCTCGGATTGCCGATGTCTTCTCCTGCCCCGTGTTTAAAGGCATTTTCGGTTAAAGCCAGTAAGATTAATGGTGCTATGGCCAGGTCTTGGTCTATATGGTGCCTAAAATCTACCCTCAAGCGGTCGTTGTAGCGGAGTTTTTCCAGACCAATGTAATTGTGAAGCAGGCTGATTTCTGTAGAAACCGGCACATAAGTGCCATTGCATCGGTTAATGACATGGTCGAGGATTTCAGAAAGCTCGGCGATGGACTTGGAAGTAACCGGCGAACCCATCATCGAAAGCGAATAGATGTTGTTGAGCGTATTGAATAAAAAGTGCGGGTTTAACTGGGCCTTTAAGCCATAGAGCTCGGTTTCTGTTTTTTGCTTTTCAAGCTTTAGGGTTTGCTGTTGCGCCATGTATTGGTCTTTGATCAGCTTAAAGAAACCAAAGATCCAGGCCACTGAAAAGAAATGGATAAAGTAATGTTGGATCAGCCAGGGGATGTCGGTCATAATTTCAGCAATCGTTTCCTGATCGAAGGGCGGTATCCTGACAATAGGTTCCAGCACGTGTACGGTGAGTATGCGGATCACAACCGTGATTACATAGCTGCCAAGCAGAAATCCGGCAATGGCACGGACATATCTTTTTTTGATGATCAGTTGAGGTATAATGAGGTAGGCCACAAAATAAGACCCCATCATATAGTAAAGAACAAAGAACCCGGCTTTGGTCAGGTCTGTGCCTAAGCCGTTTCTCTCGTTGTTGGTGGCGTCGAATTTGGTAAGGGTAATAATGAATGCGACCACCCAAAAAATAAAATGGCTGGCTATCCGGTGCTTATTGCTCCAACGTACGGCTTTTTCAAACATTGACATGGGTCAAATATAAGATTCGCCGCATTGGCATAGCGTTGCCCAGGCCGAATACCTTAAAAAACACCCCAAATAGTTTAAAAACATCGACGAATGGTTTTAATCCGTACCAATTGGCTTTCAGGATGCAACACCAGGCTTTCTATAGGTACTTGATGGCGCGTGTAAGGTAATTCGACACTTTCGGGCCATAAACCCGAAATGATGAAAAAAATAAAAAAATTGCTCCTATGGCTGCTGTGCATATCCGGTTTGCAGAGTTTTGCCCAACAGCCCCAAACTTTTAGCCTAAGTGGTAAAGTGCTGGAAGAGAAAAGTAGACAGCCCTTGGCAAATACTGGGGTCGTTATGCTCGATCCGTTAAACGGTAAAATGATAAAAAGCACGCTAACCGATGCCAATGGAAATTTTAAGCTAAGCTTTGAGCCTGGCCGATATACCCTTAAGATAGCATTCATTTCTTTTAAGGCCTATAACCTAGCAAACCAATTGTTGGATAAAGACACCGATTTAGGTACGGTGCTTTTAAGAGAGGACGTGAAATTGCTTAAGGCGGTAAGCGTAGTGGGAGAAAAGTCGAGCGTTGAGCTTAACCTCGATAAAAAGGTGTTTAACGTTGGCCAAGATCTCGCTTCTAAGGGCGGCACTGCCAGCGATATCCTCAATAATGTACCTTCGGTAAGTGTTGATGCCAATGGCGCAGTAAGCCTGCGGGGCAACAGTGGCGTGCGGGTACTCATCAACGGCAAGCCTTCAACCTTGCTCAATAATAATGGGCTGGCCCAGTTGCCGGCAGGCAATGTTGAGAAGGTAGAGGTGATTACCAATCCGTCGGCACGGTACGAGGCACAAGGTGGAGCTGGCATTATCAATATTGTGCTCAAAAAAAATCAAACTACAGGCTTAAATGGCTCTCTGCAGGCAACGGCGGGTGATCCGGCCAACTACGCAGGAAACCTCAACATGAGCTACAAAACCGAAAAATTCAACCTTTTTGCCAATATAGGTTATCGCTATCGAAATCAATATGGCGATGGCAGCATTATGCAAACAACACTACAAAACGGACAAGCCAATCAATTGCGCCAAGTGTGGGGAATAGGCCGGAATGACGACCTGTATAACGTTTACTTGGGTGTAGACTATTATATCAACGAGAAAAATACGATAACCGGCAGCTATAATCGCGGCCTACTTAAAAACAAGGATACAACGAGCTATAATTATCGTTACTTCAACGGCAACAATGCCTTAGATAGTGCCATTAGTCGTTTTGAGCAGTACAGGGAGCCCCAAACATACAACCGGTTGGACTTGGATTATGTGAAAACCTTCGATCAAAAAGACCGCAAGTGGACCACCAGCCTGCGTTATGATTTTTGGAATGACGACGAAAACCAAGACATCCGCCAGCAAAAATATTTTCCGGCAGGCAATCCTGTTTCACAGCTGCTTACCCGCGACATCGAAAGCAGCGATGATATTTACATCCAAAGCGATTACGTAACAGGCTTGGGCAAAACTGGCCGATTTGAAGCTGGCCTAAGGGCCGATCTGCGCGCCGTAAGAAGCGATTACTGGTCTAGGCAAGACGGTATATTGCTGGAGGCCTTTACCAATAAGCTCAAGTACGACGAAAACCTGTACAGCGGCTACCTGCAGTATGCAAACAAATCTAATCGGTTCAGTTATCAGTTGGGCTTAAGGGCCGAATTATCTGATATTGGCATTTCCGATAGCAAACAGACTTTTAAAAGGAGCAAAACCTACTTGAGCCTTTTTCCTACGGTACACCTCACCCACAGCCTTCAAGAAAACACAGACTTGCAGCTAAGCTACAGCCGACGAATTGAACGCCCCAGCTTTTACATGCTGAATACTTTTTCGGGGCTGTCTGATACCAGAAACCTGACTATGGGCAACCCAGACCTGGATCCGTCCTTTACTGATTCGTTTGAGTTGGCTTTTTTAAGAAAATGGGGCAAGTTTACCATCAACCCGTCGCTCTATTTTTCGCACAATAAAAACTATATCCAATACATTCTGAAACAGGGCAGTGCAGGATTTGTCAGCATGCCCACCAACCTTGCTTACGAAAACCGCTATGGCCTTGAATTAAATGCCATGTATAATCCGTTGTCGTGGTGGCGTCTCTCCTGGGACTTCAACTATTATGGCTATCGGCAGCATGGGGCCTACGAGGGCCTAGACTACAGTCAAAATAACCAAACCTGGACTACACGAATCAATTCAAGAATGCGCTTTGCCAAAAACCTGAGCATAGAGGGCACATTCAACTATATAGGCCGGAACGAAGATGTACAGGCCATAAACCAAAGCCAGTATAGGGTAAATGCTGCGTTGAGCAAAGATTTTTTCAAAGAGCAGGTGTCGCTGACCATCAGCGGCAATAACATCTTCGATTCCTTTGTGGAGAAGCAGGTGTTTACCACGGCAAACTATCGGCGCGAAACAACATTCAGGCCTGTTGGCCGATCGGTCCTAGCTACATTAACGTATAGGTTCAACCGCAAAAATAGCGAGAAAGACCGTTTGCCAGAATAAGCTTCAATATCAAAAAACAGCCCCACTCTTGGTTTAGGGTGGGGCTGCATCAATTAACTTATAACTACTAAGGAGTGTTCACAACAATAAGGAACAATTATATGGATGGAGTTTGGTTTCAATACAAGCCCAGTTCGGCCAGGGCCGCAAACTGCAGGCCGTCTTGTGCCGAATTGGCAATAACTTTTAAATACCTAAATGTTTTAGCGCTGCCAAAATCAAAATATTGAGGTCCATTTACGTTCTGGGCAACATAATTGTTTACCGAAGTAAAGGTGCTGCCGTTTGTGCTGGTTAATACTTCAAAATTCTTTATGGCACGGCTCAACCCGCTTCTTTGCGTCAGGCTCAGGCCACTGGCAGTTTTAGAAGCGCCAAGGTCTATCACTACATAATGCGGATAAGAAGTAGCCGATGTGGTCCAGCGCGAGTGCCAATAGGTACTGGCATTGCCATCAATCAGCCTAGCGGCCCTGCCATTGGTGGCACCTTCGCCACTGGTTTCTTCAGAACTGAAGGCATAAATGCTCCAGCCGGTTTTGCTCAGCTCGTTTTTGGTGCTGAAATTCAATACCGGAACGCCTCCTGCAAAAGTATACGCATAAATCTGTTCGGTAACGGTGCCATTGTCGTGTACCAGTTTTACTTTCAGTTCGTAAGGAATGCCATCGGCCTTCTCTACCAGGTCGTTGATCGGCATAACCACATTAAAGCTATCGGTCCCGATCTTTTTCGATTCCCAGGTAATGGCATTATAGTCGTGGTTAACACCCGTACCTTCGTTGTTTACGTTGGGATCGTTATAATACAGGATGCTCGTTACATTGCCTGTTGAAGTAAACTTGCCAGAAACCACGATCGCGGCCAATGAAGAAGAATAACTGGCATATATTTTATTGATGCTTGAAGTAACCGACC
>JBCNPG010000004.1:0-17806 GCA_039593445.1 Pedobacter sp. | reverse complement strand
GAGGTCACCGGCCCGATGCAGATTGCGCTGCACCTGATCCATAAAGTTGTCCTTCTTCAGCAGCTGGCCCTTGAGTTGTATCAAGTTGTTGTCGGCAAACAGTAATTGCGTAAAAAACAGGTAAAACAGATAGGAAATGACAAATAGGGAGGCGAGGCGGAGCTTTTTCATAAGTCTAATAACTAAATTATTAGTTAATTTAAATAATTTCCCTCAACAAAACAAAATTTACTTTCATGAAGTTATATCTTTAATAAATTTTCAATGCCATGAGCAATTCAACCAACGAACCAAAAAAGGCTAATGACAAGCTTCATGCCGATAACCTTGGAGAGACAAAAGACCTCAATGAGCTTTCTTACGACGAGAATAAGCAAAGCTTCGAATATGATATGAAGAGTACAGACGGCGATTACGACCACCCTTTGAATTATGATACCGTATCGGCTGGTGCGGTAAACGATGATTCGACTTACGATGAGGCTAATCCTTACGTAGGGGATGAATACGCTGGAAAAGAAGAAATAGCAGATGACGAATTAGACGAGTTGGGCATGCACGTCGATAATGAAGGCGAAAGCGTATTGCTGAGTCCTGAAGACGAGATCTTAGGCCGAACCGAAGAAGATTTCCGTGATGACCTGGATGAGGAGGGCTATCCGAAAAATGATAGGCAGTAAAGCCTAGCTGTTGCCGCTTTTAAATCCGACTGATAGCATCGGAAAGCTAAATTAACTGTCGTATCCATTTTTAATGGCATAAACGGCTAATCCCACACGGGTTTTGAGTTCTAGTTTTTCAAATAAACTGTCTCTATAGCCTTCAACCGTTCTGGTGCTGCAATTCATTTGGTTGGCAATTTCCTTGTAGCTCATTTCGGTTACGGTAAAGCGCAAAAATGTTTTTTCCCTGCTACTGAACAGGTCTTTTTTGTCGGATTCCTTGCTTTCGTTGCAAAGGCTGGAAAATACCTTGTTGGCTGCCCATTCGGGATAGTAATACCCATTTTTAACCAGGTAGTTCAAGGCTTCGGCCAATGCGGTGGGATGCACATTTTTGAGCAGGTAGCCTTTGGCACCGCTCTTGATCATTTTAATCAGGCTCTGTTCGTCGTTTTGCATGCTCAGCGCCATAATCAATACTTCTGGATGGGTTGCCTTAAGCCAAGCTGCCGTTTCAAAGCCGTCCATGATCGGCATGCTGATGTCCAGCAGTACCACATCGGGTACATTTTTGGGATGCTGGCATCTTTCCTGCAGTTCTTTGCCGTTTTCACATTCGTACAGAACCTCAAATTGGTCAAAGTTGGCCAAAATGCTACTTAATGCCTTTGCGATTAAGATATGATCATCAACAATTACAATGCTAGTTTTCATCTTAAGTCGAAATTTCGATGGTTAATGTTGTTCCGCTGCCTTCTTTGCTTTCCATATGGTAACGGCCTCCAATTAAGGCAATTCTTTTCTTCATGTTGCTCAGGCCGATACCTTTGCTGCTCAAATTTTCTGGATCGAAACCCTTGCCGTCATCACTTAAAGTTAATGTTAATTGGTCATCATTCTTGACAAAAGTTGCCGAAATAGTTTGACAGGCTGCGTGCTTGATGCTGTTTTGGACAAACTCCTGTACAACCCTCAGCAACAGGCTTTTGGTTTGGTAATTGAGCGGTATCGGCTCCAGTCCCAACGCAACCTTGAGCTTGTATTTTTTGAGCACCTCGATCTTGGCAAATTCTTCCTGCAGCAAAACAGTAATGTCATTGGTGTCGATGTGGTTATCTGTTAACGATTTAGACAGGTGCCTTAACTCTGACAAGGCATCATTGATCAGCTCGCCGATCCCTGTAATTTTATCGTTGATGGGCAGCGCCTCGTTTTCAAAGGCCAGTTGTTGGGTATATAGGCTAGCCAGGGTAAGCTTTTGTCCAACGTTATCGTGTATTTCGCGACCAATGTGCTGCATGGTTTGGGTTTGTATCTCTATTTGTGTAGCCAACAATTCTTTCTGGTGCAGGACCTGTTGCTGCTGCAGTTGCGTAACGCTTTGCCTTTTCTTGTTTTTATATTGAACCACAAACGAAATGATGGCTACAATAAAGGCCAGCAAAAACACATTGAACAAAACAATTACTAATATATATTCGGTTTGCCCCATATAAAAGCTGCGGTAAATAACAGGTACATCAAATTATTAGCGACCAAAAAGAAGGTATAATAAGCGCTCCATAAACCAGGTTCGCTTAAAAGTAAGTTATAAAAAGAAAAAAAAGGCATCGTGCCTACATAAAACAGCACGATGCCTATATTGATGTAGAACATGTAATTGGTGTGGAACAGCAGTATTTTTTCGGATTTTATTTGCTTGAGGATTTCCAAAATAACCAAAAGCATCAACAATACCGTACCTACCGTATAGCTCAAAGACAGCATCATGCCGGGTTTGTGGATAATGGTAAAGTAGGGCAAAAACGAAAGACTGAATATACTAACAATGACCCAAAACAGTTTTGGCCTGTTTAGCGATTTGATGGCGTACAGCCAATAAAAAAACAGGAATTCGATCGGGATTACAAAAAAATCATAATACTTGCTGATAGAAGAAGGATGGTGTTTCAGTACCCATTTAGCAAAAGCCTCCATCAAAAAAACGGCACAACAATAAAAGGTAAGCCATTTCCAGTGACTGTTTTTGAGCTGAGGTAAATGAAACAAGGCAACAATTGCTGTTGAAAGCTGTACCCAGATCAGTACCTCGCTCAATAATTTTTGCGTAGGGCTAAATACGACCATGGTTATTGAAAAGCTTGTCCGTCAATTGTTGCTGGCGGAATGATCTGCCCATGGTTCAAGGCCATCACACTCATCTCGTCCGCTCTGTCGTCCTTTACCAAGATAAAGCTCAGCTGCTTGCTTCTCTTTTTAAATCCTTCGTAGGTGCTGATGTCCAAAGGGTTAAAATCGGCATAAACGCCTTTCGCGTTTCTGATGGCCGGCAATAGGATAAGCGTATGTTTTCTTTCATAAAGCTTGGTAATGTCGTTGCCTAATAGTTTTCCCAAGTCTTCGTAGCCCGGATAAGACCATTTTGCATTTAAGGGATAGGCCGCATAATACATTCTGATGGCCAGCTTTTTATTGGCATTGGGCTGTTTGGTTGCCACAATGCCTTCGATATCATTAATGAATTTTTTAAGGGTGTCGAGGTCGAATAAAATGGAGTTGGCATCGTTAGGTACGGCATTCTCTCTTGCGTTTTCGATGGCTTTGAGTTGCGTCTGCCTGTAGTTATCGACCATTTCTTCTATCAGTTTAAGTCGCAAGGTACTGGGCCTGGAGCGGGGAGATCTCGGGTTTGAACCTGTTTGGGTAGGCGGATAAAAATAGACATAGGCGCCAAATGCAATAACCAGTACTGCAATGATGAGGGTTAAGTGTTTCTTTTCCATTGGTTTGGGTTGAGAGTTATAAAATAAATATACTTTTTAATTATGCAAAATAGCGAAGCTTAAGCCGAAAAAAACACGGGCATTAAACCGTTTTTGCTACCGTTAAACGACGGTAAAAATTTCCGTCGAACAGCCATCCAGATTCAGTTTTATGCACATTGACTGCAACCGTCAGGTAGGGCAACTTTGTGTTGTACAAGCCAATAGCCAATTGGGGTAAATCGGCAGCACAATAAAACACAATAGCGATGATGAGAAAATGCCTAAAGCAAATTGTACGGTTCATGAAGGCTATACGGTGCCAAATCGAGTTTTGCAAGACCATCCTTCAAAAAATATAGTATGCCATCTGTAATGGCAAAGCCCTTTTTAGTTGATGGGCTTGCCTCAAAAAATATCCAAACGAATAGGAGTATTCCGAAAATCCTTCAAAGAGTAGGAACAAAAATCTAAATCTAAACAAAATGAAAAAATCAATTCTACTACTAATCGCATTAGCTTTTAGTACTGTCGCGTTTTCGCAGGTTAAATTTACCAGGGCAGAACAGCAACAGGTGCAAAAAATTCTGGGCAAGGATTTTACCGCGGTATTGGGTGCACAAGGTCAGTTGGCCGTTGTTACGCCAGACAAAGTGGGCGAACTGAAATCTACGCCAAGGGGCAGCTTTAGCGGCATGCCTGGACTGGCCGCCAATGCGGTGTTGGCCGCCAACGAAAAATGGTGGGTTTACAAACAAAGCGGTGCACTATTGAAGTCTAAGCTGGGCGAAGAGCGCTTTAACCAATTGAACCAGATCCTCACCAAAAAAGGATTGGATATCAATGCGGTTGAAAAACCGGTAGAATTTACCAAGGTAGAACAGCAACAGATCCAACGAATTCTGGGCAAAGACTTTACAGCGGTATTGGGCGACCAAGGCCAGTTGGCCGTGGTTACGCCAGATAAAGTAGGCCAGCTGAAATCTACCGCAAGAGGCGGTTTTAGCGGTATGCCTGGTATGGCCGCCAATGCGGTTTTGGCTGCCAACGAAAAATGGTGGGTTTACAAGCAAAGCGGTGCGCTATTGAAATCTAAGCTGGGCGAAGAGCGCTTTAACCAATTGAACCAGATCCTTGCCAAAAAAGGATTGAATTAAAACAGTGCCAAAGCAAATGCTGCACTAGCACAGCAGAAGCTGTTTAATGCTGATTGGTCTTTTACGGTATATCCATTTGGCATACGGTAAAATAACCAAAAAATTTAAATGGCTTCTGCATGTGGTTTAAACCAATGGAGAATTAAAAAAGACAAAAATGGATACATATAAAATTAAGAGTGCGCTGAAGGAGAACGTTTTTTACAACATTTCTTATTGCTATAGCACCAACCAGCTTGAAATATTCAGGATTTTGGTCGCCCTTTTTGCCATCGTTTCGATGTTTACGCTGGTTTTGGATTACGATGTTTTTTTTGCGCCAAACGGTATCGTTAACTGGGAGGTTTCCAATGCCAACGCGCTGTGGTTCGAAGGCCACCCGCAAAAAATAGCCGATTTGCTAAACGTGCCACCCCAAGCTGTCATGATTACCATTCTTGCGGTTTATTTTCTGGCGCTTACTACTTTATTGCTGGGGGTTTGGACAAGGCTATCGGCCGTAATTTGCCTGATTACTTTTACGATGATTACCAATGTCATGTCTTCTTTCGCCTTTGGAGTAGATATTTATCAGTCGGTATGTTTTTTCTTCCTTACCCTGTTCCCAACCGGTTATAGTTTGTCGCTGATCAAAAAAGAGAACTATCCCAAACTGAAGGAACTCAAGCAAATCTGCATCAGGGTATTGCAGCTGTACCTGATCATTACCTACATATCGGCCGGTTTTGAGAAGGCACTGATGCCCAACTGGTGGAATGGACGGTTTATCTATTTCCTGAGCAACGACCCAACCATCATGACAACCAGTTTTTTCCCGAAAGACCAAAGCATTATTTTTTATGCCTTTTTTGGGATTACTGTAGTGTTTATCGAGTCCCTGTATTTCCTGTTGGTTTGGTTCAAGAAAACCAGGTTGTATATCGTGCTCATCATCATCTCCATGCATCTGTTTATTGCACTTTTTATGGACCTGTTGTTTTTTGGGGTGCTGCTCATCATCTTGAACATCGTATGCTGGTACCCTATAATTTTTGAGGATCTTAAAATTAAAGAAAATGATAAAGGCATATAAAATTACATTTCGAATAATACTGCTCATTATTTTTATGTCGGTAGTAAAAGTCAGCGTTTGGCTTGATAAGCATATTGACTACTATCCGCTTTCGGTTGCACAATCCTTTGTTTTTAGGGTAACGCGATTAAATTGGCAGTACGGTTTTTTTACAAGCAAGTCAAAGAACTATCAATACATCAAAAGCGACATCAGCCTGGTAGATCCCGAAGATGCCTCGCGGAATATCGTCATTGCGAAAGATGCAGGTTTGGATAAGCTGGTTTTGCCGATCAATGCGGTTAGGGTTAACTCTTCCATCCAGCAAATGATCAGAGATACGCTTTATTTAGAAGCAGGATCGAGGTCTATAGCCTTGTATCTGTTTAAAAGGCATCCATCTTATAGAAACATAGATTTCTCCATACAGACCTACAATAGAAAAATTAAGGTTGACCAGTATAAGTTTGCGCTTAGCACCAAACTCGATACTTTATTTAACCGCAGAATTAGTTATTGAGTTGGCAGGCATGGAAAATCCAATCGTTTTGTTTGACGGAGTTTGCAATCTATGCAATGGGGCGGTACGGTTTATGATCAAGGCCGACAAAAGAGAAAAATTCAGGTTTGCCTCTTTGCAGTCTGAAAGCGGGCAAAGCTTGCTAAGGAAACATGGCCTGCCAACGGATAGTTTTGACTCCTTCGTTTTGGTTAAGGGAGATCAATATTTTCTCAAATCATCGGCCGTATTAAATTGTTCGAAGGAGTTGGGTGGAATTTTCAGGCTGTTTTATGCGTTTATTGTAGTGCCCAGACCGTTGCGGGATTTCATATACGACTTGATGGCCAAATCGCGCTATCAACTATTTGGCAGGAATGACGCCTGCATGGTTCCAACTCCTGCGCTTAGGCAAAGGTTTCTGCCCTAATCTTGAAGCTTGAGATGGATGAAGTGTTTGCCCTATGGGCTCACATCCAGGTTAAAGCGCCTGCGCATTTCTTCGAGTTGCGGGTTTTTATCAACCAGGTAAGTATACTTGTCTTTATTGGTATAAATCCGTTTTTTGATGGTATTCGTTGCCTTCTGGGCCGTAATTTGGATGTCGAAGTTTTTAAGCGCCGAACGCAGGAAGTTGAGTAGTTCCACTTTCTCATCCTGTAGGGTGCTTTCCAATGCCAAATTTTCAACCAATACGGTAATCTCTGTACCGTTAATGATGGGGTCGTTACTCATCAAGGTATAGAGGTGTATCTTGTCGTTGTCTTTGGCGCGTTGTGTGTAAATACGCCAGAATTCTAAAAACTGCTCGGGCGTAAAATCCTGTCTCTCGCTTCCGGTTATGTATTTGGGGCCTTTGTCCTCTTCGCCGTTGGCCACACGTTCCAAATCTGTTAACGAGGGGATCAAAGAGCCTACATTGGCTTTAATCGGCTGGATTTTGATGGAGCCTACTGCTGGTGGCGGACTTAGGGGCCTAGGTTTGTCGGCTGGTGGCGGAACAGTTGGCAGGCTGATATCCAAACGGTCGGGCAGATCGGGCAGATCTTCCTTCGTAATAAAATCGTGCAGGTCTTGTATTGAAGCCTCGGCCACATTGCGTTTGGCTTCCGGAGCTTCGGTAGTGGCCTTAGGGGCTTGCTGTTGGGGAGGTATCGTTGCGGTTACAGCCTTAGGCCGCTCCGTTTCAATTAAAGTTTTTTTTTTATCCTGATCTGGGTCAGTTGCTGCATTGTTACCGGACGAAGGTTGTTGTGCCAATTGGATGACCGACGGAATATGGCACATTTTAATGAGCGAAAGTTCTACCTGCAAACGCTGGTTTTTGCTGTTTTTGTAAACCAGATCGCATTGGTTGGCCAAATTAAGTGCCGTAAGGATAAAGCCTAAATCAGCCTGTTTGCTTTGGGCAAGGTATTTTTGCTTGATGGTTTCGCTAACCTCCAGCAATTGGATGGTCTGCGCATCTTTGCCCACCAGCAGGTTCCTGAAGTGGCTGGCTAATCCGTTGATAAAGTTGTTGCCGTCGAAACCGTTGTTCAGGATCTCGTTGAAGAGGAGCAAGGCTTGGCTTACGCCTCCGGCAGTCAAAAAATCGGTCAGCTTAAAATAGTAGTCGTAATCCAGGATGTTCAGGTTGTCTATAACCGCCTTGTAGGTAAGATTCCTGTTGGTATAGCTTACGATCTGGTCAAACATCGATAACGCATCGCGCAAACCGCCATCGGCCTTTTGGGCAATAATGTGCAGTCCGTCATTGTCGACCGTTATGTTTTCCCTGGCCGCAATTTTATTTAAATGGCCGGCAATATCCTCTACCTGTATACGGTTGAAGTCGAAGATTTGGCAACGCGATAAAATCGTAGGCAGGATTTTATGCTTCTCCGTAGTGGCCAAAATAAAAATGGCATACGATGGCGGTTCTTCCAGTGTCTTTAAAAAAGCATTAAAAGCACTGGCCGAAAGCATGTGTACCTCGTCAATGATATAGGTCTTGAACTTTCCGGCCTGTGGCGGAATGCGCACCTGCTCAATCAAACTCCTGATGTCGTCAACCGAGTTGTTTGAAGCCGCATCGAGTTCATGAAAGTTAAACGAATGTCCAGTTTGGAAAGAAACACACGATTCGCAAGTACCACAAGCCTCTTGCTCGGCCGTTAACTGCGTACAGTTGATGGTTTTGGCCAAGATACGGGCGCATGTGGTTTTGCCCACGCCGCGCGGACCGCAGAACAAAAAGGCCTGGGCCAGTTGGTTGTTTTTGATGGCGTTTTTTAGCGTGCCTGTAATGTGCTGCTGACCAACCACGGTTTCGAAGGTGGCTGGGCGGTATTTACGGGCCGAAACGATAAAATTTTCCATCGCACGAAAATAGGAATTTTTGTCGAGCTTAAAATGCCGAATTTTGGAATGTGGAAAAGTTGGCTACGGCGTTTTGTGCCTGTCCATTTTATCCATTTCGTCAGTTTCTGCATGTCCAGGAGAGCGAGGAGCCTTAGGCGCGAGCTTTCGACGGATCTGGAAAAAGTAAAAACCACCCATTAACAAACAAAAGTTTAAGGTATAAACATCCAGTGGCAACTGGCAGCCATTGCCGCTATAGCCTGTAAAAACACCTGCATTGCCAGTAGTTAAAGTTGACGAGCTCGACGAGAATTTAATATAGCAGCCATTAGATACCGTTTGTGTCCAGGTGTAGCAAGGATAATCGGTAATGTCGTATTGTACAGTCCATTCCGAGTATTGCGTGTTATAGCCTTGATATACAGGGGTGATGCCGCTCCAGCCTATCTGGTTTTGATACACCCTGTTGGGATTGGTTTTGGTCATGCAGCCATTGCCGGGCATAGGTTGGGCCATCGCATGGAAGCCGCAGAGGCAGATGATACAGGTTATAACTATTCTGATAATTCTCATGGTTGGAAAAATGAACTGCCCAATTAGTCCAAACCAGGTGCCATGCCCTATCGATGAGGATGATAACCGCGAAAAATCGCTTTTCTGCTAGATTAAAAGCTTAACTATTTGTAAAACAGTTTAATCGATTGGAAAATTATGGTCTTCTTGTAGGGTGTTTTTGGGGAATTTTTTCCCGATTGCAGTTTGAAATTCTACAATGAACGTTTTTAAGATGCCGGCTTACTGGGTCGTGGCCGAACCCTATCGCTTGGTGCAGTTGCCCGTTTCAGGTAAAAGTAACAGGCAATGGCCATGAAAACGCAAAAAAGCGGAATGTAATCGTCTATCGGAAGCAGGCAGGCATTGCCCGCATAGCCCGTAAAGTTGCCGTAATTGCCTTGGGTTAATGTGGAAGAAGTTTCCGAAAATTTGATATAGCAACCGTTGGCCGCTGTTTGCGTCCAAGTGAAACAGGGATACTGTGTAATGTCATACTGTACTGTCCATTCCGAGTATTGCGTGTTGTAGCCCTGGTACACAGGCAGTCCGCCGCTGGTCGAGATTTGGGTTTGGTATACCCTGTTCGGATTCGTTTTGGTCATGCAGCCGTTGCCCGCAATAGGTTGGGCGCTTGCAACAGAAAAACAAAAACAACACAGGCCCATTAAAGCTATCGTTGTAAATTTCATCATGAAGTAAGAAGGGATGGCCCAGAAAGGCTGTCCAAACGATATGCCATACCAATATTGCGAATACTTCTTTTGGTTGTTATGATTTTAAATGGCTGTAAATCAGTTGCTTGTGTAGTTTTTTAAAGCTGTATTGTTGATGGCTGTTTTGTGGATGAACTACACAAATTGTGGGCAAGGTCGCCAATTTTTGGCTTTGCCTTTGGCTAAAAGATGTCAGGTTTTATTTGATCACCGCCTTCAATTCTTTGCGGTATTGCGAAGCGCTTTTCCCGGTAAACTCCTTAAACAGCTTGTTGAAATGACTGAAGTTATGAAAGCCGCTGTCGTAGCTGATGTTGGCAATGCTCATTCGCTTTTCGGCCAAAAGCTTGCAGGCATGTACAATGCGGTATTCGTTCACAAATTGCGTAAATGTTTTTTTGGTGATTTTCTTGAAGTACCTGCAAAAGGAAGGAACCGTCATATTAGCCATTTTGGCTACGGCTTCAAGACTGAGCTGCGAGGCGAAGTGGTCTTTTACGTAATTGAACACCATGTTGATCCTGTCGTTGTCCTGAAGTTGCATTTCCATGGCAAAACCCGATGCGTTTAAAATCTTATAGTCGCTGGTATGTTCCAGTTCCCTTAAAACACCGAGCAGGGTCAAAAGACGTTCGAAAGGGGCTTGGCTTTCCATCATTTCTATTTGATTGCCAATGGCTTCCTTAACGCTCGTTCCGAAGGCGATTCCCCCTTTAGCCTTGTCGAACAGGGTGGCCAGCCACTTGGTTTCTTGCAGGGCCAGAAAATCATTGCCCAAAAAATCGGGTCGCAGTTGGATAACCGTTTCGTTTTTGTTGCCCGTATTGGTGTCTGTAAAACCACAATGGGGCAAGTTGCTGCCAATCAAAATCAAATCGCCATTGGTATAGTAGGAGATGTGGCTTCCGATTTGCCTCTTCCCGGCGCCACCATTCACAAAAACCATCTCGATTTCTGGATGGTAGTGCCAAACGTGGGCCTTGTTGTTCTCGTTTTCGGTGTATTTGGAGTAATAGAACGAACTGCCAAAAGAGGGCTCTACAATTTCAAAACTGGGTTTGATGTTTTTCATCCGCAGTTCAAATATAAGGACAAAAAATATGCTTTATTGCAAAGTAAGTTAAAATTTTTATTGCTGTAAGTTAATATAGCATAGAAATTGGAAAATATGCAGTCTAAAATGGGCTTTTTTCCGGCGTAACTTTGTTGTGTTCAGTTTGTTAAACGCTATAATTCCTTTTGATATGAAAAATTTCCTGAAAATAAGCCTAGTCGCTTGCCTATTGTTTGTTGCCTATGGGGCGCACGCAACTGATGATTTGTTGGTGAGAGTAAAAAACAACAACGAAAAATCGGTCAGCTTCTTTATGAACGAAGCAAAACAAATGAATGTGGCCTTCTATACCGCAAATGATGAAGTCATTTATCAGCAAAACGTAAGGACAACGGGTGCCGCCATCAAGACCTACGACCTGAGCGCTTTTCCTGATGGGGATTATCAGCTTAAAGTGGAGGCCGATCTTAAATTAACAACTTATCAGCTTCATATTGGAGACGGCAAAGCAGTATTGTCTAAGCCAACTGTTATCAACTTGCTAAGCGCAGCCCTGACCAAAGACAAAACGATCGTAACCCTGGATCTCAAGAACATAGCAAAAGAAGTGGTTGATGTAGCGGTGCTCAACGAGTACAACGATCAGTTGTACAGCGAGAAGATCAGCGAAAAAACCAGCCTGATTAAGAAATTCGATATTGCACAGGTCAATGCCAAAGAGCTTACCTTTATTGTAAAGACAAAAAACAAGGAATTTGTTGAAACCGTTAAGGTGCAATAAGTCCGATACACACATTATATTTGGTTAGGGAGGCTGGCAACGGTCTCCCTTTTTTATGGGGACGGCCTAAAATTGCCGAACCAGTTTGGAAAGGTCTTTTCTGTTTTTGCATTAAGGCTTTGATTTTAAGAAATATATTGCTACATTTGCAACCCGTTTTAAAGCGGAAAAGAGATTAAATCACAAATCAATTAAAAACAACAATGAATCAGTACGAAACTGTTATCGTTCTTACCCCGTTGCTGTCTGAAGAAGTTGCGAAAGAGGCTATTGCCAAATTCACCAACATCCTCAAAGATGGCGGAGCCGAAATTATCGCTGAAGATAATTGGGGTTTGAGAAAATTAGCGTATCCGATTGAGAAAAAAGCAAACGGATTCTTCCACCTTACAGAGTACAAAGCTGGAGGGGAATTAGTAAGTAAGTTAGAGCTAGAATTAAAACGCGACGAACGTGTTTTACGTTTCTTAACTGTAAGATTAGACCGTCACGCGGTTGCCTACAACGAGAAAAAACGCAGTGGCGCTTTTAACAAAAAACCTAAGAAAGAGGAGGCTGCAGCATAATGGCAAAAGATCAAATTCAATATGTTACCGCTCCAAAGGTGGACGATAACAGGAAAAAATACTGCCGTTTCAAGAAAAATGGCATCAAATATATCGATTACAAAGACGCAAACTTCTTGTTGAAATTCGTTAACGAACAAGGTAAGATCCTACCTCGCCGTTTAACCGGTACTTCGTTAAAGTTCCAACGTAAAGTGGCTCAAGCCGTTAAACGTGCCCGCCACATTGGTTTATTGCCTTTTGTTACTGACCAATTAAAATAAGCGCAGAGAAATGGAAGTTATTTTAAAGCAAGATATCAAATCACTAGGTGAGAAAGATGATATCGTAACGGTAAAACCTGGTTACGGACGTAACTATTTAATTCCGCAAGGCTTTGCTCAATTGGCTACGCCATCTGCTAAAAAAGTATTGGCAGAAAACTTGAAGCAAGCGGCTTTTAAACAAGATAAAATTAAGAAAGATGCTGAAGGCATTGCTGAGCGTTTAACAGACGTTAAACTTAGCATCGGTGCTAAAGCTGGCGAAACCGGCAAAATCTTTGGTGCAGTAAACACCATTATGATTGCCGATGCATTGAAAGCCAAAGGCTTTGATGTAGATCGTCGCAGAATTACTTTCGAAACCGAACCTAAAATGGTTGGCGAGTACATCGCAAACTTGAACTTGCACAAAGAAGTGAAAGTTAAAGTTCCTTTTGAAGTAGTAGCTGAATAAGCATTACACATATTTTGAAAAGGCCTTCCCAATAACCGGGAAGGCCTTTTTGTTTTTAAAGCCTGTTGGTACCCTTTGCCAGCTGAAGAGTTTCATGGGCTAATCCATTAAGCAGTAAATCTGTTGGTCATTTTAGCGAAGATAGCGTATATTTAGCCATATAAACCAAATGACCTCAGGCATGAGCGGTTGAAGGCTGTGCCTACTAAATCTATGAAGCGTATTTATTTGCTTTTCGTTTTATTGGTGGCTGTTATGCAATCGGTTGCGCAGCGCCTGCCTTATCAGGATAAAAATCTTCCGGTCGAAAAGCGCGTACAGGACCTGCTGGGCAGGATGACCCTCGAAGAAAAATTCTGGCAGCTTTTTATGATACCCGGCGATCTGGATCAGGCCAAACCCGGCCAATATCAAAACGGTATCTTCGGCTTTCAGGTCAGTGCAGGTGCCAAAGGCGATGCCGGTGGCCAAATGCTCAATTATCGTACCGACGAAAATGCCGTGAACGTGGCCAAAAAGATCAACAGCATCCAAAAATATTTTGTAGAGCAAACCCGCTTGGGCATCCCCATCATCGCTTTTGATGAAGCGTTGCATGGCCTGGTGAGAGATGGCGCAACGGCTTTCCCACAGGCCATTGGCTTGGCGGCTACTTGGGACACAACGCTGATGGCCAAAGTGGCGATGCAGATTGCAAAAGAAACCAAGCAGAGAGGCATCAGGCAAATCCTATCGCCAGTAGTTAATATTACAAGTGATGTGCGCTGGGGCAGAACCGAAGAAACCTATGGCGAAGATCCCTTCTTAACATCAGCCATGGGCGTAGCCTTTATGCGCCAATTCGAACAAATGGGCATCATCACCACACCTAAACATTTTATAGCCAATGTAGGGGATGGCGGACGAGACAGTTATCCCATTCATGCCAACGAGCGTTTGCTGGACGAAATCTATTTGCCACCGTTCAAAGCCGCCATCCAAAAAGTCGGGGCGCGTTCTATCATGACGGCTTATAATTCTTTAGATGGTACGGCCGCTTCTGCCAACCATTGGCTGTTACTGGATAAATTGAAGAAGGAGTGGGGCTTTAATGGCTTTGTTATTTCAGATGCCAATGCCGTAGGCGGGGAAGTGGTATTGCATTACACGGCCAAAGATTACGCCGAAAGTGGTGAACATGCCATCAACAATGGCTTGGATGTTGTTTTTCAGACAGAATTTGATCATTATAAGCTCTTCATCCCTGCTTTTTTGGCCAACAAAATCGATTCGGCTAGGCTAAATGATGCCGTGAGCAGGGTCTTGCGTGCCAAGTTTGAATTGGGACTTTTCGAAAATCCTTACGTAAGCGAGGACTTTAATGATTCCGCGTTGCGTAAAACAAGCAAGAAAATGGCATTGGAGGCTGGAAAAGCATCTTTTGTATTGCTCAAAAACGAAAACCAGGTGCTTCCTGTTTCGCCTAAAGTAAAAACCATAGCTGTTTTTGGTGCAGATGCCCAAGAAGCCCGCTTGGGTGGCTACAGCGGTCCGGGAACGGCCAAAGTAAGTATCTTGGAAGGCATTAGGCAAAGGGCTGGCCGTCAGGTTAAAGTAAGCTATGCACAAGGCGCCGATCGAAATGCATCCAATTACGTAGCTATTCCGGCGCAATACCTGCATGCGGGGAACCAGAAAGGCTTAAAGGGCGATTATTTTGCCAACATGGCTATGCAGGGACAGCCTGCCTTGAGCCGTATTGATCAACAGGTCGATTTTCATTGGACCCTTTTTTCGCCATCGCCAGAGCTGGCGCCAGATTTTTATGCCGTGCGGTGGACAGGAACCTTAACCGCACCCGAAACTGGCCGCTTTAAGATTGGTCTGGAAGGTAATGACGGCTATCGGCTGTACATCAATAACCAATTGGTGGTTAACCGATGGAATAAACAGTCTTATCACAGCGAATTGGCAGATTACCACTTTGAAAAGGGCAAGCAATATGCAATCAAAGTCGAGTTTTTTGAAGCCAATGGCGATGCTACCATCAAATTGGTTTGGAACGTCGGGCTAAAAAACGATTGGAAAGCAAAAATACAGGAAGCGGTTGCCTTGGCCAAAACCTCGGATTTAGCCATTGCTGTTGTGGGCATCAACGAAGGCGAGTTTAGCGATCGCGCCTTGCTTTCGTTGCCTGGCCATCAGGAAGAATTGATCGAAGAGTTAACGGCAACGGGTAAGCCTGTGGTGGTTATTTTGGTTGGGGGCAGTGCCATTACGATGAATGCTTGGATAGATAAGGTAAAAGCTGTTGGTGCAGCCTGGTATCCTGGAGAAGAAGGCGGGCATGCCGTAGCCTCGATACTCTTTGGCGATTATAATCCGGCAGGTCGCTTGCCCATCACTTTTCCTCAGCACGAAGCCCAATTGCCCTTGGTATACAACCATAAGCCAACTGGGCGGGGCAACGATTACAATAACTTGTCGGGTGCGCCGCTTTTCCCTTTTGGTTATGGCCTTAGCTATACCGAATTTGAGTATGGCAATTTTGCATTAAGTAAAAGCCAAATCGATAGAACGGATAGTACTACGCTTTCATTTACTGTGAAAAATACGGGAAGGAGGGACGGCGACGAAGTTGTGCAGCTTTATATCCGCGATTTATTATCTTCGATGGCCAGACCGGTCATGGAGCTGAAGGGCTTTCAGCGCATACACCTCAAGGCTGGCGAAAGCAGGCAAGTTACCTTTAACATTACGCCCGAACTCTTGAGCATGCTGAACAAGGAGTTGCAGGCTGTGGTTGAACCTGGCGATTTCAGGATCATGGTGGGAGGCTCTTCAAGGGATCTGAAGCTCAAGGGAAACCTGCAAGTAAAATAGACCATAAAACAAATACCTATACCTATGAAAAAACTCTTTTTCCTGCTCTGCTTAGTTCCATTGGGCAGCTGGGCGCAACCTAAAATTAAACCGGCCGATATTGAAAAGAAAATGCAGTGGTTTGCCGATGCCAAATTGGGCATCTTCATCCACTGGGGGATTTACTCGGTTGGAGGCGTCGATGAAAGCTGGAGCTTTTACAACAAGAAAATCGGTTATGCCGACTACATGAAGCAATTGAGTGGTTTTACAGCCAAAAACTACGATCCGCAGGCCTGGGCCGATCTGATCAAGGAGAGCGGTGCCAAATACAGTGTAATTACCACCAAGCACCATGATGGCGTGGCCTTATGGAATACCAAGGAAAAACATTATGACGTGGTTGACAATACACCGGCCAAAAGAGACCTGATCAAACCATTTTTTGATGCCTTGCGCAAAGACGGTATCAAATGTGGCGCTTATTTTTCCATCCTGGATTGGAGCCATCCGGATTATCCGGGCTTCTTAAAAGACAGCAGCCGTTACCAGATACCAAACGATTATACGCGTTGGAACCGTTACCGCGCCTTCTTCCAAAATCAGCTGCGGGAGCTTTCGCAAAATTATAGACCCGACTTATGGTGGTTTGATGGCGATTGGGAACATAGCGCCGAAGAATGGGAAGCCCAAAAGGTAAGGCAAATCTTGTTGAAAGACAATCCGAATACCATCATCAATGGCCGTTTGCAGGGTTATGGCGATTACGAAACCCCCGAGCAGAATTTTCCGGTAAGCAGGCCGGCATTTAACTGGTGGGAACTTTGCATGACCACCAACGATAACTGGGGCTACCATTTGAACGATAATAACTGGAAAACACCTTATGAGGTCATTAGTATTTTTGCCGATGTGATATCGAATGGAGGCAATATGCTGTTGGATATCGGTCCCAAAGCCGATGGAACCATGCAGGAAGAGCAGGCGCATATTTTAAAGGAGCTGGGCAAATGGAACAAAAAACACGGCGAAGCGGTATTTGGTACCGTGGCAGGCTTGCCCCAAGGACACTTCTATGGCACTTCAACCTTGTCGAAGGACTCTACTACCGTATACCTGTTTTTGCCTAGCAAGGTAACTGGACAGATTGTGGTTCGTGGCTTGCAGAATAAGATAGAAAAGATAACGGTAGTTGGTAACGGAGCTACGCTAAACCCTAAAATTGTAGGCAAGATTTCGTGGAGCGCCGTGCCTGGGCTGGTTTATATTCCGGTGCCGGCAAATGTCCAAGACGAATATGTTACAGTGCTTAAGTTGAAGCTGGATGGTCCATTGAAGCTTTATCGTGGTCACGGAGGGTTGTAAAAAACACAACAAACAGGTCGGGGTGTAACAATCCCGACCTCAATTAAGCAATGGGCCGATTGATCCAATCGGCAAGGTACTTTAGGCAATTTCTTCTACCTTTGTGTTCATGGCAAAAAGCAAAACGAAATCTACTAAGCAGGGCAAACCAAAACTGATCAAGCGCATCGGTATCATTGTGAGCAAAATTGCGCTTTGGTTCTTTCTGTTTTCGGTAATTTGGGTGCTGGCTTACCGGTTCATCAATCCGCCAATCACCCTACTCATGGTTCAGCGTAATGCAGAACGCAAGGCCGATGGCAAACCTGCCAAAATTGAAAGGAAGTGGGTGAAATTTGAAGATATTTCAGACAATATGAAAAGGGCCGCGGTATCTGCCGAAGATCAGCTTTTCTTAAAGCACATGGGTTTTGATATCAATGCCATAGAAAAAGCCTATGCCAGCAATGCCAAAGGCAAAAAAGTAAAGGGTGGAAGCACCATTTCGCAGCAAACCGCCAAAAATGTATTTCTCTGGCCGGGCAGGTCTTATGTGCGCAAGGCATTTGAAGCTTATTTTACCCTGCTGATCGAGCTGTTGTGGAGCAAGGAACGCATCCTGGAAGTTTACCTTAATGTTATAGAAATGGGCGATGGCATATATGGTGCCGAAGCAGCCTCGCAAGCCTATTACCATAAATCGTGCAAAAACCTGAGCAGGAGCGAAGCCGCCTTAATTGCGGCCTGTTTTCCAAATCCGC
>JBCNPG010000399.1:0-3742 GCA_039593445.1 Pedobacter sp. | reverse complement strand
GGTAGTCAGTACTTTGGCATCGTAATAGGTGAGGCGCGAGTTGATCCCAAACCTCGCCCTGAGAGGTGCTGTGAGCAAGCCCGAGCGTGTGGTGGCGCCTACCAGTGTAAAAGGGTTGAGGCCAATTTGCACCGATCTGGCATTCGGTCCGCTTTCGAGCATGATGTCTATTTTAAAATCCTCCATGGCAGAATAAAGATATTCTTCTACTAAGGGACTCAACCGATGGATTTCATCTATAAAAAGGATGTCGCCAGTTTCCAAATTGGTTAATAGTCCAGCGAGGTCGCCTGGTTTGTCTAAAACCGGTCCAGAGGTCACTTTAATGTTAACTCCCATTTCGTTGGCAATGATATGCGACAGGGTAGTTTTGCCCAACCCCGGGGGGCCATGCAAGAGCACGTGATCCAAAGCCTCGCCACGCAACTTGGCGGCTTTTACAAAAATCCTGAGGTTTTCCAATATCTTTTCCTGCCCGGTAAAATCATGGAATTCCTGCGGGCGCAATACTTTTTCAATATCGCGTTCTGTAGGACTTAAGTTATCGGCTGAAGGATCAAGATTTTCGTTCATTGCTTAAATATAAGAATGGGCATCGGAATGATGCCCAAAAATACGGTTATTATTTAGGACTAGCAATCCTAGAAAATAATCTGTTTATTAGTTAAATGGTTAATACTTAAGAAAACCTAACCAAGCGTTTTAAGCAAATTTGGCGGCTACTTTAGCGTCTTTAGGGCCATTGCTGTAGTCGTAAAAACCCTCTCCAGACTTGATTCCTTTTTTGCCAGCGGTTACCATATTCACCAATAGCGGACATGGCGCGTACTTTGGATTGCCGAATCCTTGGTATAATACATTAAGGATGGCGAGGCATACATCCAGTCCGATAAAATCGGCCAATTGCAATGGACCCATCGGGTGCGCCATGCCCAATTTCATGACGGTATCTATTTCCTGTACGCCAGCTACGCCTTCATACAAGGTATAAACGGCTTCGTTGATCATTGGCATTAAAATCCGGTTGGCCACAAAGCCTGGATAGTCGTTTACCTCTACGGGTATTTTATCAAGTTTTTGCGAAAGTTCCATAACCGATTTGGTGGTTTCATTGCTGGTGGCATAACCTCTTATTACTTCTACCAATTTCATAACCGGAACAGGATTCATAAAGTGCATGCCGATTACCTTATCGCCACGGTTGGTTACGGCCGCAATCTGGGTAATCGAAATAGAAGAGGTATTGCTGGCCAAAATGGCTTCCGGTTTGGCAAATTGATCCAGGTCCTTGAATATTTTAAGCTTCAGCTCGATGTTCTCGGTAGCGGCTTCTACAACCAGATCAACGTCCTCAACACCGCTTTGCAAATTGGTATGGGTAGTGATATTTGACAAAGTTTGCTCCTTTAGCTCTTCAGTTATGCTTCCTTTGGCCACTTGTCTCTCCAAATTTTTAGTAATTGTGGCTATTGCTCTTCCCAAAGCGTCAATATTGATGTCGATGAGGTTAACTTGGTAGCCAAACTGTGCAAATGTATGGGCAATTCCATTACCCATTGTTCCTGAGCCGATTACTGCGATATTTTTCATGTATGTTTTTGATTAAAGCTTAAAAATGAGGCCAAAACACTCATATTAATGACAAGTTTAGTCAAAATAGGTGATTTTCGCTTATTAAGTTGATAACTAAAAAAAATAAAAAGAAATATCAAATGTTGCATAAATGTTACATTTTCGTATTTTCGTTTCAATTAACATATTATTTAACCTAAATTAACTTAAATGAAAAGAACTCTACTAAGTTTAATTGTTCTCAGCCTACTCACCATAGGCACCGTGCTCGCTCAAGGAAGCAGAACAATTACAGGAAAAGTTACTGGAGCAGACGACGGTCTGCCAATCCCATCGGCTTCTGTAAGAATTACAGGCACAGCCATTGCAACCCAAACCAATCCAGATGGTACTTATTCGATTTCGGCGCCAGCAACAGCCAAAACGATCGAATTCTCCTTTGTGGGTATGGGTACGGTTACAGAAACCATTGGTACAAGAACCGTAATCAATGTGAAATTATCGTCTAACACCAATTTGGAAGAGGTTGTAGTAACCGGTTTTGGTTTAAGACAAGCCAAAAAAGACATCACAGGTTCAACCAGTACCATTTCTGGCAAAGACATTGAAAACATGCCATTGCAAAGTGTGGATAAAGCCATGCAAGGGCGACTTGCTGGTGTTCAGGTAACTTCTTCAAGTGGTATTCCTGGTGCAGCCATCAACGTTAGGATCAGGGGTATTGGTTCGATCAATGCCGGTAACAGTCCTTTATATGTAATTGACGGTGTTCAGGTAAATGCCGGCGATTTAACCAGGGCTACCACCAGTGCCAACGCGCTTAGTGCATTAAACCCTGATGATATCGAATCGTTAACAGTATTGAAAGATGCCTCTTCTGCAGCGATTTACGGTGCTTCTGGTGCTTCTGGTGTAGTAATCATCACGACCAAAAGAGGTAAGGCCGGTAAAACCCAGTTTGGCTTCAATACTTACGTTGGCTACAACGACTTGATTACCAAACCTAAATTGTTAACCAGTCCGCAATGGATCCAATTGTCGTTAGAAGCTTATGCCAACCGTTATGGTGCTAGCTCTACACAATACACCAACTTCTACAATACTTATGTTACCCCGTTTGGCTCGATAGACAATGTGCCAACTTATGACTGGGTGGGTTCGGTAGCTCAAAAAGGCTTAACCCAAAACTACGAGCTGACTGCCAGAGGTGGTAACGAGAAGACCAAGTTCTACGTAGGGGGTGGCTACAACAGCCAAAAAGGCCAAGTAATCGGTACAGATTTTACCCGCGGAAACGTGAGGGTTAACTTAGACCACGAAGCTTCTAAGAAAATCGATTTCTCTACCAGCTTGAACTTGAGTACCATTAGCCAAAATACAACTTCAAGTGCAGGTGCTTTTGCCAACATCAGCAGAACTGCGCAGTTGCAATCGCCAAACAACCCGATCTACAACGCTGATGGAACCTACAACACCATCTTGCCAGGTGCCTATGATGGTTACAACGTATTGCAGCTTGTGAAATTTAACCAACAAAAAGCCACTTCTAACCAATTTACAGGTAATGGAGCTGGTCGTTATCACTTTACCGATGCTTTGGTATTCAGAAGCAGCTGGGGTGTTGATTATATCGACATTGCCGAAAACCGTTTCTGGGATCCAAGATTTGGCGATGGAAGATCGACCAATGGTGATGCTTTGGCAGCCAATACACGTAACGTGAACTTCCAAACCGACCAAACCTTAAATTACAACAATTCGTTTGGTGGCAAACATAACCTGAATGCTATCCTTGGTTTCAACTATCGCAGCGAGGTATATACAACCACCACTGCCGAGTCTCAAGGTTTCCCTTCATACCAATTTACCCAAGTATCTTCAGGTAGTACGCCAATTACCACTGGTGGTACTTATACTACTTTCCGTACGGCTGGTTATTTCTTGAAAGCTGATTATAACTACGAGAGCAAATACTATTTATCGGGTACGGTAAGGTATGATGGTTCATCTAGGTTCGGTGCAAACAACCGTTTTGGTTGGTTCCCTGCAGGTGCGGTATCTTATAGGATTTCTCAAGAAGATTTCATGAAAAGCGTTAGCTTTGTTTCTGACTTGAAATTAAGAGCCAGTTATGGTACTACTGGTAACCAGGCTATCGGTAACTTCGACT
>JBCNPG010000398.1:0-3742 GCA_039593445.1 Pedobacter sp. | reverse complement strand
GTTCTTTTTAGGTTTATTGGTTACGCCGTTCTTTTATGCAAAATGGACAGCTGTTCCCCGATCACGCCCTGATTAGCTTACAGGAAGAGCTGGATTTGATTAACGATTATGTGGAATTGGAGAAAATGCGTTTTGAAGATCGGTTACAGGTTAATTTTGAAGTCGAACCGCAAATGTTGAATGCCAAGATGCTGCCGCTCAGTTTGCAAAGCTTGGTTGAGAATGCCATTAAGCACGGTATCGCCCAACAACCTAAGGGCGGTGTTATTTTTGTAAACGTTACCGAACAAGACGGCGCTCTTTTAGCTACGGTACGAAATCCCGGCAGGCTACAAATGCATACCAACAATGGCCTGGGGCTAAAAAACCTGCAAGAACGGCTCCAACTCCAGTTTAACGGAGAAGCCAGCTTTACCATCGAAGCCTTAAATGCACAAATTGTTATGGCCACTTTAAAAATACCTTTGCAATGGACAAACTAGGTTACCTGATCATCGACGATGAGCGACTGGCCCGCGAAGAAATGAAGTGGAGCCTGAAGCCCTACCCCGAGCTTGTTTTTTTGGGTGAAGCCGCCAATGCCTTTGAAGCAACAGAACAGATTGGGCGCTTGCAGCCCGACCTTATTTTTCTGGATGTACAGATGCCCGGAAAAACAGGCTTTGAGCTGCTGGAAGAGCTGGACCAAGTGCCCGCGGTTATCTTTACCACGGCC
This sequence comes from Pedobacter sp., assembly GCA_039593445.1. Classification (GTDB taxonomy): domain Bacteria; phylum Bacteroidota; class Bacteroidia; order Sphingobacteriales; family Sphingobacteriaceae; genus Pedobacter. The sequence goes on along the minus strand of JBCNPG010000398.1, from coordinate 3,027 downwards.
TTTGACCAGTACGCCGTGAAGGCGTTTGAACTGAATGCGCTCGATTATTTGGTAAAACCCATCCGCCAGGAACGACTGGAAAAAGCCATCCTGAAAGTGAGGCAGCAATTGCAAAACACAAAGGCCGCCAAACCTGCGCATCTTTTTATAAAGGATGGCGAGAAATACCATTATATAGCGCTTCGTGATTTGTACCTGATCGAATCGATAGGCAACTATGCGCGCTTGTATTTTAACCGCGAAAAAGTATTTTTCAAAAGGTCGCTGAACCAGTTGGAAAAAATCCTTGACCCTAACCTGTTTTTCCGGATAAACCGCAATTTCATTATCAATACCAGCTTTATCGAACAAGTTACGCCAGATGCCAACGGCCGGTTGTCGTTTCGATTAAAAAACAGCGAGAGCTATGTGGCCTCTAACCGGCAAAGCTCCTTATTCAAAAGCAGAAATATGTTCTAGATTTTTTTAACCTTTATTTTAATATCATGAATTTAATGAGAAAAACCTTCTCCCTGGCTTTGCTTTGCCTATTGCTAAGCTTAGGCAGTTACGCTCAAACCAGTACAACAAAAGACTTGAGCGCTTACCTGGTGCAGGATAGCCTGTTGATTCCGACCCAAGATGGCGCGCAGATCTCGGCCTTGGTGGTACGCAAAAAAAATGTGTCCGAAAAACAAGCGGCTATTTTAAGTTTTACCATCTATGCCCGCCTCAGCGATATTAACAAGGCCATAGAAGCGGCCGACAAAGGCTATGTAGGCGTGGTGGCCTATACACGGGGTAAGAAAAACAGTCCGGATGAAGCCGTACCTTACGAATACGATGGACGGGACGCTACCACTGTGATCGACTGGATCAGCAAGCAGCCTTGGAGCAACCAAAAAGTAGCCATGTACGGGGGCAGCTATAACGGCTTTACCCAATGGGCGGCTACCAAGCACTTGCATCCTGCTTTAAAAACCATAGTTACTTCAGCCTCAGCCTGTCCCGGCCTGGATGTACCCATGACCAACAACGTGGTGATGAATTTTCTGTTCTCGTGGACCTATTACACCACCAACAACAAGCTTTTGGACAATGCCGATTACAACAACAAACAATGGAGCGACCTCGACGATCGCTGGTATGCGGCCGGTACGCCTTATCCAACTTTGGATAGCTTGCTTGGCCGGCCAAAAAACAAGATCTTCAGGCGATGGCTGGCACACCCGTCTTACGATTCGTATTGGCAAAGCATGATTCCCTACCGAGACGATTTTGCCAAAATCGATATCCCTATTTTAAGTACCACCGGCTATTTTGATGGAGGACAAATTGGCGAAATGTACTACTACCGCGAGCACCTCAAATACAACCCCAAAGCCGAGCATTATTTATTGGTTGGTCCTTACGGGCACTTTGGCGCGCAAGGCTATCCTGACTCGGTGTACAACGGCTATAAAATTGATCAGGTGGCTAAAATCCCTATCCACGATCTCATTTACCAATGGTTCGACTATATTTTAAAGGGAGGGCCCAAACCCGCTGTTTTAAAAGACAAGGTCAATTACGAGCTTATGGGTGCCAACCAATGGCTCAGCGCACCATCCCTAAAACAAATGGCCAACGATTCGCTGGTGCTTTACCTGAGTGGCGAACGTGATCAAAAAGCTTTTAAGCTAAGCGACAAGAAACCCTTGAAAGAAGCTTTTTTAAAGCAGGAAATCGATTTTAAAGACCGCAGCAATAAACACAGCTACTTTTGGCTACGCAATGTTACTTATGACACTTTACACCATAACGGTCTGATGTTTTACAGTAATCCTTTGCCCGAAGCGGTCAACCTAACCAGCAACTTTACCGGACAGATGAAAGTGATGATCAACAAAAAAGACATGGACTATAGCGTGGTATTGTTTGAGCTTACCCCCGAAGGCAAATATTTTTACCTCTCCTACTTTATGGGCAGGGCAAGCTACGCAACCGACCCTAGCAAAAGAAAGCTGCTCGTACCTGGCCAAAAAGAAACCTTGCCGTTCAGCAACACTTACCTCAGCGCCAAAAAGCTGGCCAAAGGCAGCCGCATTGTAGCATTGGTAAACATTAACAAGAGCGCCAGCGAACAAATCAATTATGGTACAGGCAAAGATGTAAACCTGGAAAGCATTAAAGATGCCAAGCAACCTTTGCAAATAAAATGGTACAACGACAGCTACATCAAGCTGCCTATTTTGAAGTAAAAGAAAAATCGTCATTGCGAGGGCAACAAAGCAGTCTATTTGATATAGGTTGCTTCGTTACGTATTCCTCGCAATGACGAATATAAAATGGCCGGTTTACTTGTGGCCTGCGGGTTTATCGGTTAATTAGCGCATAGTTGTAGTTCCTCTTAACGGATATTCCTTTGGCGGTTCCAAATTAAGCAGGTTCTTGACAAAATAATCCCAACGGCGACGCATCATGTAAGGCGAATAAGCACCAAAGCCGTGTGCACTGTTAGGGAAGATCACCAAATCGTAGTCTTTATTGGCTTTATTCAGGGCTTCTACCACCAACAGGGTATTGTAAGGAGGTACGTTGTTATCCATCATGCCATGCGCCAACATCAGTTTTCCTTTTAGGTTTTTTGCATAGTTTTGGTTGGCCTGCGCTTCGTAATCCGAGTTTTCTACCAAGCCGTTGTAGCGTTCGCCCCAATCGTCTTCGTAGTTGCGGTTTTCATGGTTACCCGATTCGGCAATACCCACCTTAAAGAAATCTGGGTAACGGAACATGGCTGCCGCCGTAGCGAAACCACCACCCGAGTGCCCCCAAATACCTACCTTATTGGTATCGATCGGGTACTTTGCCGACAACTGTCTAATGGCAGCGATCTGGTCTGGCAAAGTATTATCGGCCATATTGCCGTAGCTCATATCATGGAAGCTTTTTGAACGGAAAGGGTTGCTCGTTCCTTCAATCACGACCACGATGAAACCAAGTTCGGCCAAGGCTTGGTTATCACCCCTTGAAGCCGAGAAAGACCATCTGCCTACGCTGCCGCCTTGT
>JBCNPG010000397.1:0-3746 GCA_039593445.1 Pedobacter sp. | reverse complement strand
GCGAAGAAGAAATCTGGAGCCATTGCCTTTACGACCTTCCCTATACCGATTTCCATTTATACCCCGACAACCCCGTAGCGAAGCAATTTTGGAGCCGCATACCCTGTAATGCAGCGATGGCGATGCTTTATTTCAAGAAGGGCAACAAAGTACAGCAATTGATGCATGGCCTAAAGTACAAAGGCAAAACAGAAACAGGTAAGCTATTGGGCCATCTACTAGCCGAAAAATTACGTTTAAACACCGCCTATTCAGATATCAGCGCTATTGTGCCCGTGCCTCTGCATGCGCGCAAAGAGAAACAGAGAGGCTACAACCAAAGCTTGTTCATTGCCCAAGGCATAGCCGAAGTTTTTGATGTTCCGGTAAAAAATGCTAACTTATTACGCCGAAAAGCTACCAGTAGCCAAACCAAAAAATCGAGGTATACGCGATACGAAAACATGGAATCGGTTTTTGAGGTTAGGCGCCCTGAAGAATTGGAAAATGGACACGTTCTTTTGGTGGACGATGTGATTACCACCGGCTCAACACTAGAAGCCTGTGGCCAGACGTTATTAAACATTGGTGTTAAGAAAATAAGTATAGCTACCCTAGCCTTTGCAGAATAAGATGAGAGTAAAACTACTGCTTTTGAGCGTACTAACCAGCCTGATCTTTGCGGCCTGCAACAAGGACGAGGAGCTGACGTTAGATTTGGATGCCAAACTCAGCTTCTCTTCGGATAGCGTATTGTTTGATACCGTTTTTACGGCAGTGGGTTCGAGCACCAGGAGACTAAAAATCTACAACCGAAATTCGAGGGCTATAAACCTTAACCAGATCCGCTTAAGCGGAGGCAACAATTCGGCTTTTAGCCTCAACATTAACGGCCAGCCTGTTTCGGAAAGCAACAACCTCAAAATCAACGGAAACGACTCGATCAATGTCTTCGTAAAGGTTAACATCAACCCCACCCAACAAGACCTGCCTTTCATTGTACAAGATTCCATCTTATGCTACTTCAACGGCAAAAAGCAACGCATTAGTCTGGTAGCCTACGGGCAAAATGCGGTTTTTGTGAATAGCGCCACCATTAAAAACAATACAGTTTGGGACAGCAAACTGCCTTACATTATCTACAAATCGCTTACCGTAGCCGAAAATGCCAACCTCACATTGGAGCCAGGCACCCGAATTTTGTTCCATGGCAATTCTACCATGAGCATTAAGGGCACATTGACTGCTTTGGGCACCAAGGCCGATAGCATCCTATTTGCCAGCGATCGGCTGGAGAAATTATACAGCAACGAAACCGGGCAATGGAACGGCATCCATTTCTATCCAGAAAGCAAAAATTCACGGATCAACTATGCAGTTATCAAAAATGGCATTACTGGTATTACCGTCGATTCGCTATCGGTAAACGACCAGCCTAAACTGTTGCTAACCAACACGATTATCAAAAACATGGAAGTGGTAGGCTTCTTGGGCTATCAAACAGACCTGACGGCTTTCAATAATCTTTTCTTCAACTGTGGCCAATACCTGCTTTATGGGGTAGGAGGCGGAAAATACAACCTCAAGCAAAATACTTTTGCGGGCTACAATCCTTTTTTTGCAAGAAAAACAGCGGCTGTCTACTTTTCAGATTACATCAGCAATACCCAATCGGGCAACCTAAACATCGATTTTTACAACAATATTGTATGGGGTAGCTTAAACACCGAATTCCAGATCGACAAAAAAGTGCCCACTACCCTGTTAACGGCCACCATTAAAAATAACCTGCTTAAAATAAGCGAGAATACATTGACCGGCACCAACATCCTGAACAGCGACCCGCTTTTTCTAAATGTAGCTACAGGAAACTTCAGGCTGGCCAAAGGTAGTCCAGCCAACAACAAGGGATTTGATTTAAGCCACGACAGCTATTTTAGCGCCTACCTGAACACAGATTTAAACCATAAGTTAAGAATATTTCCCTCAGAATTAGGCTGTTACGAAAATAATTAAAAAATTATCGCTTTTTTTAAAACAATTGGCACTTGCTCACGTTTATTATATCGAGAGCGTTAATTTAGATGGTAAGGGTCGATATTTTTTAGGAAATATCGGCCCTTTACTTTTTAAGAAAATTATGCAATACCTGCTTGATTTCTTCCGGGTTAAACGGCTTTAAAACATGGCCGTTCATGCCACAATCCCTGAATTTCATATTTTCATTGTGCAAGGTAGATGCCGTTAGGGCAATAATAGGCAGGTTCTTGTAATAAGAACCGGGAATTTCTCGAACAATGCGCGTGGTATCAAAACCATCGATACCCGGCATACGGATATCCATAAACACCAGGTCGTATACATTATCCATGATTTTGCGTATAGCTTCTTCGCCGTTGGCCGCAAAATCGATATCCAATCCCCATTTGCTCAAAAATCTTTTGGCAATGAGGATATTCACCTCGTTATCATCTACCACCAGGATGCGCTTGTCGGTAAACAGGCTAGGCAAGGGAGGTTGAATCTGCGATTTCTCGGGCTGTTCCATCAATTTGAAATTAATCTCAAAACAGAATACCGTTCCTTTTCCTTCAACGCTATGCACTTCTATCTCTGATTGATAGAGCTTGATCAGTTTTTTGGTAATGGCCAATCCCAAGCCGGTACCCCCATATTTTCTGGAAATATCGGCCCTAGCCTGCGTAAATGTTTCAAAAATATAAGACTGCTTTTCTTTAGGAATACCTATGCCATTATCTGAAACCTCAAAATAAATCAGTGCTTCGGTAGCGCTTTGTTCTTTCAACTTAAGCGTAAACTCAACTTTGCCCTGATCGGTAAACTTAATGGCATTGCCTAATAGGTTCATCACGATTTGATAGAGCCTTGTTTTATCGCCCAATAACGGCTCAGGTATCTTATCATCGTAGGTAAGCAGTAGCTGATTTCCTTTTTTGCCGGCGGCCACCTGCAGCGAATTGACAATATCTACACAAAGCGTATGCAAATCGAACGGCAACGTCTCCAGTTGTAGGTTTCCAGTTTCTATTTTGGTAAAATCGAGGATATCGTTGATGATGTTCAGCAGGTTTTCTCCCGAGAACTTCAGGATGTTCAAGTCATCGATCTGCGATTCCTTGGGCTCATTCTCCAGCAACAAATGGGTCATTCCGATAACGGCATTGAGGGGCGTACGTATCTCATGGCTCATCACCGAGAGAAACATCTCCTTGGCTTCGCTCAGTTGCAGTGCCTGTTCCCTGGCTTCAACCATTTCGCGCTCTACCTGCTTGCGTTGCGTAATGTCGTAAATGAGCTCTACCTGACGTTCCAATTGTCCATTGGCATTAATAATCGGCGTATTGGCCACCGAAAGCCAGATAGGCGTACCGTCTTTTTTATGCGCCAAGACCTCTATGGTATAGGCCTGCTTGTTGTTTGCCTTTTTCCGCGATTTAAGGATCAGTTCCTTGTCGGTTTCGGGCGTAGAAAGCACATCGCCCAGCATTTTGCCCGAAAGTTCGGCCAGCGAATAGCCTATCAAGTCTTCCAAGGCTTCATTTATCCAAGTAATTTCGCCCTTTTCATTCGAAATAGTTACGCCTGTATTGGTTTTGCTGGCCACCAACGAGAGCACCTGCAATTCTTCTTCGGCCTTTTTCTTTTCGGTAATGTCAATAATGATCTCGACCTCGGTTTCTACCTTGCCTTCTTCATCTAGAACTACAGTATTGTAAATCGATAGCCAAATGGGTTGCTTATCTTTT
>JBCNPG010000396.1:0-3750 GCA_039593445.1 Pedobacter sp. | reverse complement strand
CAGTACAAGGGCACCCCAAATTCCCTTCTCCTGGTCGGCCGGATTAGTCAACTGTTTGATTCTGGAACTGTGCATCGGCTTGCCGCTGGCTTATCTTTTTCGCAAAAACGACATAGCTAATTCCCTTAAAAATTAATAAATTGCGGTTTCATTCTATCCATTTTTAACCAGATCAATGAAACGAAGCTTATCTTTTATCCTGTTCCTGCTCTTCAACTTACACCTTTTTGCACAAACCGCCGAAAATAGCGAAGCAACGCTAAGCAGTACCGACTTAACGGGCGCTGGAGCAACCGAAAGCATTGCCAACAGCGAGATTGCCATTATTCCGGAGCCGGTGAGCATCATCAAGCAAGCGGGGCATTTTGTTTTGCCCGCAAATATTGTGATCCAGGCACATAAATCGCCTGAACTCAAACAAACCATTGCCTTTTTGCAAGAGCGTTTGTCTACGCCAACCGGCTACTATGTAAGTACGATCAATACACCATCGGCTACCGCTACCATTAAATTGATTATCAACGAAACCAACGATGCTACGATCGGCATTGAAGGCTACCGTTTAACCGTAGGTCCAAAACAGGTAACCATTAGGGCCAATAAACCAGCAGGCCTTTTTTATGGGGTACAAACCTTGTTGCAGCTTTTGCCGAAGGAAATTGAAAGCAAGGAAGAAGTTAAGGGCATAAAATGGACCATGCCTTGTGCCGAAATTACCGATTATCCGCGCTTGGGCTGGAGGGGATTGATGTTTGATGTTGCCCGCCATTTCTTTACCAAGCAGGAAGTAAAACAATACATTGACGCCATGGTGCGCTACAAATACAATATTTTGCACTTGCACCTGACCGACGATGAAGGCTGGAGAATCGAAATCAAAGGCTTGCCAAAACTGACTGAGGTAGGCGCCTGGAACGTGAAGCGCGTTGGCAGCTTTGGCGATTTTATTCCGCCAACCCCCGATGAGCCCCGCAACTATGGCGGTTTTTACACCCAAGACGACATCAGGGAGTTGGTGGCCTATGCCAAAGATCGATTTGTAAACATCTTGCCAGAAATTGACGTACCTGGACATAGCTTGGCCGCCATCGCTTCTTACCCAGACCTGTCGTGCACGCCAGAAGCTGTGAACTACAAAGTACGCAGCGGCGAAAAAATCATGGACTGGAGCCGTGGTGCCCCGCCTATAGCCTTGGTTGATAACACCCTTTGCCCGGCCAATGAAAAGGTTTATGTTTTCTTAGATACGATAATTTCTCAGGTTGCGCAACTCTTTCCTTTCGAATACATCCACATGGGAGGCGATGAGGCCCCACATAATTATTGGGAAAAGAACGACCAGATCAAGGAGCTGATGAAGCGCGAAGGACTCAAAACCATGCCCGAAGTACAAGGCTATTTTGAACGCAGGATAGAAAAAATCGTACAGTCGAAAGGCAAAAAATTCATGGCTTGGGACGAAGTTTTAGAAGGTGGCGTATCGCAAAGCGCGGCAGTAATGAGCTGGCGGAATATGAAATACGGCACCGAAGCCGCTAAAGCCGGGCACGAAGTGGTAATGAGCCCTACGCAGTATGCCTATATCGATTACATGCAAGCCGATGCCATTACCGAACCGCGCGTATATGCCTCGCTACGCTTGAGCAAATCGTATGAGTTTGATCCTGTACCTGATGGCGTAAATCCGGTTTACATCAAAGGCGGACAAGCCAATTTGTGGACCGAACAGGTTTATAATATCCGTCAGGCCGAATACATGACCTGGCCTCGTGGTTTTGCCATTGCCGAGTCGGTATGGTCGCCTAAAGAGAAAAAGAACTGGGCCAATTTCTTTGCCCGCACCGAACAACATTTTAAACGTTTGGATGTGGCCGAAACCAAATATGCGCCCAGTGTTTACGACCCGATATTTGCCGTAAGAAGAACTGCCGACCGCAATTTGCTGATTACATTAAGCACGGAAGTTGACGGACTGGACATGTATTACAGTTTCGACAACTCGTTTCCAGACCGTTTCTATCCAAAATATAATGGCCCTTTGGTGCCACCGGTTGATGCCAAGGTATTGAAAGTAATTACCTACAGAGGCAAAACACCAGTTGGCCGAATGATGAACATGCCGATTGAAGAACTCGAAAAAAGAGCTGGAAAGAGATAAACTTAATGGAGCGGGGTAATTCCCGCTCTTTTGCTTTAATAAAATTGGATAGCAAGCGATTTAGCACTAGCCCGAACACTTTAACAATGGATATGATGAACCACACAAAACTGTTAATTGTACTATGCTTAGCACTCGGAATTGCTCCCTCTTTCGCCCAAAAAGTGCCAGTTAAGCTACGCCAAGACGCTAAAGCCAAAAAAATCGATGTATGGATGGGCAACCAGCTTTTTACGAGTTTTCTATATGCCGATAACATCGAAAAACCGGTACTTTATCCTGTTTACGCCACTAATCAAATAGAGGTTACGCGAGGTTTTCCGCTTAGGCCAAAAGCAGGAGACCCCACAGACCACCCCCATCATATCGGCATTTGGTTTAATTTCGAAAATGTAAACGGCCTTGATTTTTGGAACAATTCTTCAGCTATTCAAAAAGAAAAAAAGAGCCATTATGGTTGGATCAAAACAGATCGCATTCTGCAAACTACCAGTGGCCCGAAGGGGATACTCGGCTACCATGCCAACTGGACCAACCAAAAAGAGGAAGTCTTGCTGGAAGAAAACACCCGTTTGGAATTTAGCAGATCTGGGAACAAGCGTATCATCGACCGCCTGACCACGCTAAAAGCCAATACCAATGTAACGTTTACCGACGCCAAAGATGGCTTGTTAGGCATGCGCATGGCCCACGAATTACAAATCCCCACCAAGGAAGACCGAAAATATATCGACGACAAGGGCAACATAACCTTAGTTAAAGGCGATAGGGATCAAACAGCCAACGGCAATTACCTAACCAGCGAGGGCAAAACCGGCGATGAGGCTTGGAGCACGCGCGCTTCTTGGTGCAAGGCTTACGGAAAGATGGCAACCGATTCAATTAGCATTACGATCATCGACCATCCCAAAAACATCAACTACCCCACCTATTGGCATGCCCGGGGCTATGGCTTATTTGCGGCGAACCCCCTTGGCGAAAAAATCTTCTCCAACGGCAAAAGCGCCAAAAACCTACATTTGAAAAAGGGCGAATCGGTTACATTCCGGTATAGGATTGTTGTAGATTCTGGCTCGGGCACAACTGCTGTTCAACAAATCAATCAGTTGGCCAGCGATTTTGCCAAGTGGTAATATGCTGCCCAAACCTCGACGATGGTATATGGTCAATAGTCCATAAACCACCAAAAACCCTATAATATATTTTAAATCAGACCGCTACAGCCATTGTTATATCAAATATTTTGTTTAATTTAACATAAGCTTTAAAAGGAGGTTTATTATGAACGTTATCCAAAAAGTTGAGCACTGGGGCGATTCGCATCGTGCCAAATGGCTAGATGTGGTCCGCATTGTATTGGGTCTCATCATCTTTAGCAAAGGCATAGCGCTAATCAGCGACACAAGCCATCAGCAGGAACTTTTATTCAAGAACAGCGTATTCGGCTTTTCCGAAATGATGTCGAGCATTGCCATACACGTAGTGGCTTTTGCGCATTTGGTGGGCGGAATTTTGATTACCATTGGCTTGGTTACGCGTTTTGCCGTGGTTATCCAGATCCCAATCCTCGTTTGTGCGGTATTGTTCGTAAA
>JBCNPG010000395.1:0-3764 GCA_039593445.1 Pedobacter sp. | reverse complement strand
ACAGCATATTAGCAATGTAGTTAAGGTTACCGTTAATCCGAATGCCAAGGCCGAGTTTAGCTTTACCCGCGATTTGGACTGCTTTCCTTTTGCAATCAATGCCAGCAACATCAAGGCTACAGCTTACCCTGATCGCAATGCCACCTACACTTGGTATGCCGATAATGTAGTGATCGGAACCGGAATAAATTTCCCAGGTTATACCATTGCTACCGAAAATACAGCAGTTGTGATTAAATTGGTTGCCACCAGCAGTTTGGGCTGCCGCCAGGATGAAATGAGCCACACTTTCCGCACCCGACCAAATATTCTGGCCACGTTTACGCCATCAGCGATAAATGGTTGCGGGCCGTTGGATGTCGATTTTACCAATACTTCCAACACTTTAAACGGCGTAACCTTCGAATGGCGGGTTAACAATGTAGTTGCCGGTACATCGGCCGATTTCCGCTATCGGTTTGATGCCGACCCTTTTGGCGAAGACAAGGAATATACCGTAACCCTTACCATCATTGGCCCTTGTGGCAAATCGCTTTCGGCACCACAAAAAATAACCGTTTATGGTACGCCAATTGCCACCGGAACGCCAGATAAAACGCGGGGATGTTCGCCATTTACCGTTAATTTCAGAAATACATCACCAGGCTCTACCAACACCTATACCTACGAAATTGATGGGGTGATTGTCAACGGCCCAAGTACCAGCAAAGCCGATTTCCCTTATACCTTCACCACCGATGTAGTTAGAACATACAAAGTAAAAGTAACAGCCACCAACGCATGTGGTACCGATACGAGGGAATATGTAATTGTGGTTTCGCCAAATACCATCAAACCAGGTTTTACCGTTGATGGCAATAAGCTCAGGGGATGCGCACCTTTCGACGTCGACTTCACCAACAGTACGGTAGGTGCCAGTCAGTATGTGTACAATTTTGAACCTGGCCAATCGGCTGAGATTTCTATCAATAACCGTCCAGAAATTAAGCATCATCGATTTGACAAACCAGGAACCTATGTGGTAACGATGCTAGCCACCAACGATTGTTCTACCGCACCGGTGCAAAGTATTACCATTATCGTCGATCCGCAACCTGTAGCTGCATTCAGTGCTAATTTAACCATTGGCTGCAATGGCTTGGAGGTGAAGTTTACCAATACCAGCAAGGATGCCATCGGCTATATATGGGATTTCGGCGATGGCTCGCCAACTTCTACCGAGGTAGCCCCTACCCATGTGTACAGGGGCAATCCGCAGGCATTTACCGTAAAATTGACCGCCATCAATAGCCTGGGTTGTCCAACTACCGAAGAAAAAGTAGATTACATCCGTATCGTTGGTCCGCCAAAGGCAGATTTCTCGATCTCTCCGGCCGCGGTAATCAGCATCCCGAACTACTCGTTCAAATTTACCAACGAAAGCAGCAATGGCGCACAAACCTATAAATGGACTTTTGGCGACGGCGATGCTTCTACCTTAAAAGATCCGACACATACCTATTTGGATACAGGCCGTTTCTTGGTTACCCTAAGAACCTACAACGACCAGGGCTGCGTAGACAGCATCCAAAAATATGTGCACATTATGGGTGTACCTGGCTATGTATATGTACCAAACTCGTTTATGCCAGGGGGCACCAATGTTCCGCTGCAAAAATTCATCGCCATAGGTGCAGGCATCAAATCGTGGAAAATGTCGGTCTTCAACAAATGGGGCCAGGTACTTTGGGAAACCACCAAGCTTGAAGACGGCAAGCCTGTTGAAGGATGGGATGGCACCTATAACAATGTGGCTCAGCCACAGGGAATCTACTTCTGGAAAATAGAAGTACAGCTGATCAATGGCACCGAATGGAAGGGCGTAACCTACGATAAATCGGCACCGAAGCGAACGGGCGAAATATATTTAATACGATGATGATGAAAAGCAGGATTGTTGCAATTTTAGGCCTATGTTTTTGCCTGGTGGTTTCGAATGCCAAGGCACAAGACCACCTGTTTTCGCAGTTTTTTAACGCCCCCATCTACCTCAACCCTTCGTTAACGGGACAGTTTGACGGCGATTTGAGGCTCAACATGATTTACCGCAACCAATGGTCTTCGCTAAGCGGCGATTTGTCCTATATCAATGCTTCTATCGATGTGAATGTGCCCAAGCTTTCGGGAGGCGTAGGCCTGTCGTTTAACCGCAGCAGCGAAGGAACCGCCTACCTGGTTAAGAACAATGTGGCCCTCACCTATTCGTACAGTGTTGGCGACGATGATTTTTTGGCCTCCTTTGGCTTGCAGGCAGGATTTACCAACCGCAGCATCGACTGGAGCAAGCTGGTGTTTTTAGACCAGATAGACCGTCGCATTGGCTACGTTCCGGGAAGCGTATCGTCGGCACAGTTGCCAGAAATGTCTAATAAATTCTTTTTCGACCCTGCAGCCGGCGCCAACTTTGTTTACCGCAACTTTATGCTGGGTGCAGGCCTGTACCACATCAACAAACCCGACGAATCGTTCAGTTCGGCACAGGCGCGCCTGCCCATGCGCTGGACCCTCAATGCCAGTTTTAAAATGCCCCTGAGCTATCGCTACGATTACCTGGAAGACGAGGGTGCATTCCTGATCCCTTCGGTGGTTTATTACAAACAAGGCAATACTTCTTCGATCAGTGCGGGCGCACAGTTCAAATACAGAAGCTTCAACTCGGGTATTTGGTACCGCACCAATGCCCTGAACGGCTCCGATGCGATTGTGGTTTCGCTGATCTTCGATATCTTTTTGAAAAGAAACGACAGCGAGAAAATGCGTATTGGCATTAGCCACGATGCCACCACTTCCAAGCTCAACTATACCAATACCAGTGGCACCACCGAGGCCAGCTTGGGCTACGAAAAATATTGGCCTAACAGTACGCGCATCAAAAAATATAACGGCTTGCGTTGCTCCAGCTTCTTTTAAACCTTTGGCTGCTAAAACTTTTGTGGGATAGCTGGCGTTATTTGAATAATAATTTCGAAATTACAGCTTATTCAATCGAAGTTTTATGTTCCAGGAATTGTTTAACAATCAGCATTTTATTACCCAAAGCGAGGTCAACAAATTCTTATTGGCCATTCTGCTATGTGGCCTTATTGGCGTAGAACGCGAATTCAGGAGCAAGCAGGCCGGCCTTAAAACTATGATCATGATTGGCTTGGGCGCCACCCTGTTTACCATTCTCTCGGTAAAGATAGGCCTCAACAGCGCCGACCGTATTGCTTCCAACATTGTAACAGGCATTGGTTTTTTAGGTGCCGGTGTTATTTTTAAGGAAGACAACCAAGTGAAAGGCCTTACCACCGCCTGTGTCATCTGGATCGTTGCCGCCATCGGCATGGCCATTGGCAGCGGCTATTACGAACAGGCCATTGGGGTTACGCTGGTTGTGCTGGTGGCTTTGCTCATTTTCCCCTTCCTAGAAAATTTTGTAGACAGGCGTTTTACCAAAAGGGTGTACCGCATTGTTAAAAAATACGAAAACGAGAGCTTAGAAGCCTACGAAGAATACCTGCGCAGCTCTAAGCTCAAGATGCACCGTGGCAAACAGGAACTCTCCAACGGCATCATTAGTGGCACATGGATAGCCGTTGGCAGCCCTAAAAACCACAAAAAATTTGTAGACAAGATGTTGCAAGATACCAAGATCATTGCCTTTGATTTTTAATCGGCCTTGCTAAGCCCTTCCTCGTGTATTTTATCGAGGAAATTGGTAAGCCAGTAAAAATCGCCCAAGA
>JBCNPG010000394.1:0-3779 GCA_039593445.1 Pedobacter sp. | reverse complement strand
TTGGTAAGTCAGCCTGGCTTGGCCAAAACCTCGCAAAGACCTGGAAAAACACAGCTGATCAACCACTTTTTAATTAACGAAAGCTGGTATATTGTTGATTTGCCGGGCTATGGCTATGCGAGGGTTTCGAAAACCAGTCGCGAAAAATGGGAGAAGTTTATCCGCAATTACCTCACTAAGCGCGAGAACCTGCAATGCGTTTTCGTTTTGATAGATAGCCGACTTGAACCGCAACAGATCGACCTCGAGTTTTGCTGCTGGCTGGGCGAATGCGGCATTCCGTTTGCCTTGGTCTACACCAAAGCCGACAAGCAATCGGGACCAAAAACCGACCAAAATGTTGCCAAATTCAACAAAGCCCTCAAGCAGTGGTTTGAAGAAGTTCCTTCTTTTTTCATTACCTCTTCAGAAAAAAAACAGGGCAAAGAAGAAGTGCTGGGTTTCATAGATGAAGTGAACCAGGATTTTGTCATGCCGGTTATCGACCCGAAGTTTTATAACGGGAGTTGATTGGTTGGCAGTTGCTAGTTGTCGGTTGCCAGTTGCCAGTTGTCAGTTTTCAGTTCGCAGTTCGCAGTTTTAACTTTGTCTCAAATCTCAAATCTCAAATCTCATATCTCAGTACTCAATACTCACATCTCAATACACAAATCTCAGGTCTCCATACAATGAAAAAATACTTTTCGCTTGTTTTATTTGCGCATTCTATTTTTGCCATGCCTTTTGCCATGATCGGCTTTTTTCTGGGCGTAACGACTACGCAAAATCCGTTTCATTGGTACTTGCTGGCGCTGGTTATCTTGTGCATGGTATTTGCGCGCAACGCCGCCATGGCTTTTAACCGTTACCTAGACCGGAACATCGATGCCAGAAACCCACGTACGCAAATGCGGGATATTCCAGCCGGACGGGTTTCGGCGAACGAGGCCCTGCTTTTTGTGATCATCAACTGTGTACTTTTTATTGCAGCCACGTTCTTTATCAACAGGCTGTGCTTCTACCTATCGCCCGTAGCGCTATTTGTAGTGCTTTTTTATAGCTATACCAAACGTTTTACGGCCCTTTGCCACCTGGTGCTGGGTTTGGGCTTATCGCTCGCCCCTATCGGCGCCTACATTGCAGTAACCGGGCAGTTCAACATTGTCCCCCTATTTTATTCATTTGCGGTTTTGTTTTGGGTAAGTGGCTTCGATATCATTTATGCCTTGCAGGATGAAGATTTTGACCGCGAGCAAAAGCTCCATTCCATTCCTGCTGCCTTGGGCATCAAAAACGCATTGAGGTTATCGGTAGTGTTGCACATCCTCTCGGCCGCCTGCGTAATTATGCCCCTATTCTATGCCGAACTGAGCTGGGTTTACGATATCGGCGTTGTTTTCTTCTGTGCCATGCTCATTTATCAGCATCTACTGGTTAAGCCTACCGACATCAGCAAGGTAGACCGTGCCTTTGCCACGACCAACGGTTTTGCATCCGTTATTTTTGCCCTTTGCTTTTTATTGGATGCATTTTTAAGAACAAGATCATAACCCAATCGTAAATCATCAATCGTAAATCGTAGACCCCCATACTAAACCATGAAAAAATCTGTTTTCTTATCACTAGTAGTTTTGGCGAGCATTTTACTTGCCTGCAGTGGATCTGATACCTATCGCGGCGAATGGAAAGCCACCGACACCAGAGGAGGAAAATCCAAAATAACATTTGAGGCCAAAAGTTTCGTGCTGACCGACAGCCTGGGAAAAAACAAAAAGTTCAACTATACCCAAAACTCGATCAAAACAGAAAACGGCATCGAGACCTATGGCATCGTACTGGAAGACGGCAGGAAATACGAAATTAATTTTCCGGTTGCCAGCGACGAAACCATAGGCATTATCAAGGATGGAAACGGCAAACTGATGTATGCCATTGGCCGAAAAAACTATGTGAGCTATGAAGACGTTTTTGGCCTGAAATAAATAAGACCTAATCAAAAAACAGACATGAAAGATTTAACGATACACAAAAAACCAAGAACATATATTCCGCAGGATTTAAAAATCGAGTGGGAAAACCTTGCTCCGATATTCGACGAGCTTTTGAAAAGGGAGATCAATAGCGTGGCTGAGCTTGAGCAGTGGCTGCGCGATAAAAGCGAGCTGGAAGCGGCCTTGGAAGAAGACTTTGCCTGGCGCTACATCAAAATGAGCTGCGATACGGCCAATGAAGCTTTGGTAAAGGATTTCCAATATTTTGCCACAGCGATAGAGCCTAAGATTTCGCCCATTGCAAACGAACTGAACAAAAAATTCAGCGAAAGCCCTTGGATAGACCAATTGGACAAGGACAAGTATTTTGTATACATCCGCGCCATCAAAAAGGCTTTAGAGCTTTATCGCGAAGAAAACATCGAGCTGTTTACGCAGCTTCAGGTTACCCAGCAAAAATACCAGGGTATTACCGGGGTCATGAGCGTTGAATTAAACGGCCAGGAATATACCTTGGAACAAGCAGCCAATTTCTTAAAGGACATTAGCCGTGAGGTTAGGCAAAATGCCTGGGAAACGATCCAGCAACGCCGACTGGTGGCCAAAGACGAACTGAATATCTTGTTCGACGAATTGGTGGCCATGCGCCATAAAGTAGCGCTTAATGCGGGTTTTGAAAACTACCGCGACTACATGTTCCAAGCCTTGGGCCGTTTTGACTATACCCCAAAAGACTGCTATGACTTTGCCGAAGCCATTGAAAAGGAAGTGGTTCCGGTATTGAGGGAACAGGCCGAAAAAAGACGTGAGGCTTTGGGCCTAGCTGAACTTAAACCGTGGGACATGGAGGTAAGCACTAGCGGGAAACCGGCATTAAAGCCTTTTAACAACGGCCAGGAACTCATCGACAAAAGCATCGATTGCTTCGCGGCGATTAATCCTGAGCTGGGCGAAAAACTGGCCATCATGAAAGCCAATAAGCTCTTTGATGTAGAAAGCAGGATGGGCAAGGCTCCGGGAGGTTACAATTATCCGCTGGCCGAAACCGGTGCACCGTTTATTTTCATGAATTCGGCCAACTCGTTGAGAGACCTGACGACCATGGTACACGAAGGTGGCCATGCCATCCATACGTTCTTAACCGCTAATTTAGAACTGAACGATTTTAAGCATTGCCCTTCCGAAGTAGCCGAACTGGCTTCGATGAGCATGGAATTGATCTCTATGGATAACTGGGATGTTTATTTCGACAAGGAGGAAGACCTGGTTCGTGCCAAAAAGGAACAACTGGCCGATGTACTGAAAACCCTGCCTTGGGTAGCCGTAATAGACCAGTTCCAACATTGGATCTATACCAATCCTAACCATAACGCCGCCGATAGGGAAACTGCTTTTAAACAAATCTACACCCGTTTTGGCGCAGGATTTGCCGATTGTACAGGTTTTGACCAGCAGTTGGGCAACCTTTGGCAAAAACAGTTGCACCTGTTCGAAGTGCCATTTTACTATATCGAATATGCCATTGCCCAATTGGGTGCCATTGCTGTTTGGAAAAACTACAAGGAAAACCCTGAAAAAGCGTTGAACCAGTATTTAGATGCCTTGGCCCTTGGCTATACCAAACCCATGAACGAAATTTATGAAACTGCAGGTATCAAATTCGACTTTAGCGCCAGCTACATCAAGGAACTGGCCAATTTTGTGAAGGAAGAATTAAACAAATTAGGATAATCTCTTTTATATGAGGCAAAAGCGGGATCAAATTAAAATCCCGCTTTTTTTGTGTTCAGAATTTCTTCAGAATTAAAA
>JBCNPG010000393.1:0-3791 GCA_039593445.1 Pedobacter sp. | reverse complement strand
TGATTGCAATGGCCAGGCCAAAAGCCATTCCGGCTGGGAAACGGTAGCTGTATTCGTTTACCTTCGATTTGCTTTTAAGATCGAGGTAGCCTGTAGAATCCACTTGATACTTTTTGATCTCGTGGTACCAGGCGCCAAGCGCAAATTTATTGACATTTAATAAAGTAGCCTTTACGGTATTGGCCAATTCATCGTTTGGCGCTCTTTTTTCAAATCGCTTCCAATTAATGGGCCGTACAATAGAGTTGTCAACTTCTTTTGCAACTGTAGGGGCTTGGCTGTTGGCCACTTTAACAACAATGAGCAACAGGAATGCGATCATTGATAACGGATGTTTCATTTTGCTGGTGGAGGTAGATTAAAATCACTGCCAAGATAATTTATATTTTCTGAATTTAATTAACCCTACGTTAAACAAAAAAACCATAGCGAAGAGCTATGGTTTAACTATATGAATAACTCAATACCTATTGCCAACCGCCACCCAGCGCACGGTATAAAGCCACACCGGCATTCAGCTGTGCTGTTTTGTTCGTGGTCAGATCCAACTCGCCCCTCAATAAATTGCTTTGGGCGGTAATTACCTCCAAATAATTGGCCATGCCGCTTTTAAACAACAAATCGGAGTTTTTAACGGCCAGTTGCAAAGTTTGCACCCTGTTTTGTACCGTTGCGTATTCGTTTTTAAGGTTGATGAGCTTGGCCTGTTCGTTCGAAACTTCGGCAACGGCTCCAATTACGGTCTGCCTAAACTGCAATACCGATTTTTCCCTTTCTATTTTGGCCAGTTCAAACTGGGTTTTCAGCTCTTTTCGCTGAAAGATGGGTTGTGTAATGCCACCTCCCACTACGCCGAACAGAGAAGCCGGAATATTAAACCAATTACTGGCTTTAAAAGAATTTAAACCGCCGCTAGCCGAAATGGTCAGGCTTGGGTACAGCATGGCATTGGCCACCCCTACTTTGGCATTGGCAATTCTTAAGCCCAGCTCCACGCTTTTCACGTCGGGCCTAATGCTCAACAAATTTGCTGGAATGCCAACAGCCAACTGATCGGGAACAGTCAGCTGCTCTAAAGTAGCCGCGCGTTCAATGGCGGTTGGAAACTTGCCGGTTAATACACTCAAAGCATTTTCCTGAATACTGATGGCCGTCGTAATTTGCGGTACCAACTGGGCGGCGCTCAGCAATTGGGCCTCCGCCTGCTGAATGGCCAGCGAACTTACCTGACCGGCATCAAACTGCATTTTGATCATTTTAAGCGTACTGGTATTCAGTTCGATGTTTTTTTGCGCCACTTTCAATTGCGCATCCAACATCAGTAATTGGTAAAAGCCCGAAGCTACCTCGGCCACGATACGGGTCTGTACCGCTTTTTTTACCTCTGCCGATTGCAGATAACCTGCATAGGCAGCTTCTTTCTGTTTTTTGATCTTGCCCCAGATGTCGGCTTCCCAGCTCAACCCTAAATTGGCATTGAAATCTTCGATGTGCGAGGTTTGCAAAAACTGCGAGGCGCTCAATCCGTTCAAGCTGTTATCTGATGGGCGGTTGGAATTGGCAGCCACCTGAAGGTTCAATTGAGGCACATTGCCCATTCTCGCCCTTTTGAGCATCAGTTCGGCCGCGTCGATGTTGCGCAACGCTATTTGCAAATCGATGTTACGCTCCAAAGCGCTATCAATCAAACTGCGGATGGCAGGCGTACTGAAAAAATCCTTTACCGGCAACGCACCGATGCTGTTGGTGTCTGCATTTCCGTCCCTGAAATTTAGCGGCACATCCTTAATGGGGTTGACGATATTTTTGGAAAGGCTGCAGCTGCTGATGGCCAAAATCAACAAGGCCAAAAAGCTATTTATAAATGTCTTCATTGTATCTATCTTGAGTTGTGCAATGGAAGACACAGCTGTTTAACACCGTGCCTTCCATCAATTTTAGTTATACCATTTCTTCAACCATGAAGAAACGAGGGGCAAAAACTCTTCGAGTGGCGAAGGTTCCTGCGTTGTAGTCTGGTTATTTTCCATCGTGTGCTAAATGATGATTTTCTTCGTGGTGCACATTTGTAGGCGCACCCGTAATTTTTTCTTGTAAAAACTGGAAGAGGATAAAAAGTACCGGAATAAAGAATACGCCGAGCAACACCCCCGAAAGCATGCCACCGGCTGCCGCGATACTGATGGAGTGATTACCCAATGCCGATGGTCCAGTAGCCCTCATCATCGGGATCATGCCCACGATAAAGGCCAAAGAAGTCATGATAATCGGGCGCAGCCGCAATTTGGCGGCCTCCAAGGCCGACGAAAGCAGGGTCTGTCCGGCTCTTCTGCGCTGGATGGCAAACTCTACGATCAGGATGGCATTTTTGGCCAGCAAGCCAATCAGCATCACCAAGGCAACCTGTACATAAATATTGTTGGAGATACCGGTAAAACCAATGGCTGCAAATACCCCGAATATACCGGTTGGAATAGACAAGATAACCGAAAAAGGCAGGATATAGCTTTCGTACTGTGCCGACAGCAAGAAATAAACAAACAAAAGGCACAGGATAAAAATAACCACCGACTGGCCTCCCGATGAGATCTCCTCTTTGGTCATTCCCGAAAACTCATAGCTATAGCCGCCCGGCAAGTGTTTGGCTGCCACTTCTTCTACCGCTTTAATGGCATCGCCAGAGCTATAGCCTGGTTTGGCAATAGCGTTCAAGCCAATAGAACTGAACAGGTTATAACGCGATACGGTTTCTGGACCATACACCCGGTTCAGTTTCACCAAGGTATTAATGGGCACCATTTGGCCTCTGTTGTTCTTCACAAATACGCCGTCCATGGCTGTTGGGTTAGCCCGGTCTTCCTGGTCGGCTTGAACCACTACACGATAATATTTGCCAAAGCGGTTGAAATCGGAGGTTTGCGCACTTCCGAAATAGGCCTGCATGGTCTGCAAAATATCCCTTACGCTCACACCCAACTGGGCTGCTTTCACTTCGTCGAGCTCCATCGACAATTGTGGGTAATCAGACCTGAACGAGGTAAAAGCTACCGCGATTTCCGGACGTTTCATCAACTCTCCAATAAAATTGGCCGAAACCTCGCTAAACTTGTCCAATTTACCTACTGTTCTGTCCTGCAATACGATATCCAAACCATCGATGTTGCTGAAACCTGGTACAGTTGGGAAGGTGAACACAAAGAAGTTGGCTCCCTTAATGGCGGCCAGTTTTTGTCGTACCTCGCCCATAATGCCGTCGATGTCTTTGATTTTGCCCCGTTCTTTTGTGGGTTTAAGCAACACAAAAGCTACACCAGATGAAGGACTTGACGACTGGGTGAGCATATTGAAACCAGAAAGACCCATCAAGGTTTGTTTCGATTCCATCGATCCCAACCTGCTTTCCAGTTCGCGGATAACTTCCGTAGTGCGGTCTAACGAAGCACCAGCCGGCATCGAAAGCGAAATAGCAATAAAACCTTGGTCCTCAGAAGGAATAAAACCCGATGGCGTACGTTTGATCATCACGCCAGTAGCCACGATTACCGCCACAAGCGCCACCATGGTTACCCAACGGAAACGGATCAGCAACTTCAGTCCACTGGTATATTGGTTGGTAATTTTCTGGAAGCCAGAGTTAAAACCTGCAAAGAATTTCTGCTTGAAGGTTTTCTTTTCGCCAGTTACCGGATGGTGTTCTTTCAGGAACAAAGCAGCCAAGGCAGGGCTTAAAGTTAATGCGTTTACGGCAGAAATGACGATGGCAATGGCCAAAGTAAAGGCAAACTGCCTAT
>JBCNPG010000392.1:0-3708 GCA_039593445.1 Pedobacter sp. | reverse complement strand
GCAAAACCTGGTTGTCGGTTCCCTTGGTGTAAAAGGCCGAAACCGGAACGCTGGCCACACCAACATCTTTGATCAGCCTCATGGCCATGTCTGTATCTTTCTCCTCGCTGATCTCGGCAAAGCTTACGCACTGAAAGTAAGCACCCTTACAAGGTAGCAATTTAAATCTAGTCTCGTTTAACAGCTTGCGGAAGAAATCTCTTTTTTGCTGAAAGAACTGCGACAATTCTGCATAAACGTTTTCGCTTTTGAGGTAGTTGGCAATAGCGGCCTGCATGGGCGTATTCACGCTGAATACGTTAAATTGATGCACCTTCCTGAACTCGTTCATCAATTTAGCTGGAGCCAGGCAATAACCTAGTTTCCAACCTGTAGTATGTAGCAGTTTTCCGAAAGAAGCTACGATGAAGCTCCTTTCCCTCAGTTCGGGATAAAGGGCTACGCTTTGGTGTTGCTCCCCATCAAAAACGAGATGCCCATATACTTCGTCGCTCAAAATCATGACATCGGTATTTTTGGTGAGTTTGATCAGGGCTTCGATATCGGCTTTGCTTAAAATGCTTCCGGTTGGGTTTTGCGGACTGTTCAGGATAATCATTTTGGTATTGGCCGTGAAGAGCTTTTTGACCATTTCCCAATCTATTTTATAATCGGGTGCATGCAGCTCAAAAGGTTTCACCAGGCCACCAAATAGTTTTACGGTTGGCGAATAGCAGTCGTAGGCAGGTTCAAAGATGATAACCTCGTCGCCAGGATTGATAACAGCTGCCAGCGCGGTAAAAATAGCCTGGGTGCCACCTGCAGTGATGGTAATTTCGGTATCGGGATTGTAGTTTGCCTGGTAAAAATTTGCGGTTTTTTCGGCAACCAGCTCTCGCAGGCTCATCAAACCGGGCATTGGAGCATATTGATTATGGCCATCTTTCATGGCGTCGGCTACCATTTTGATCAATTTTGGATCGGCTGGATAGTCTGGAAAACCTTGCGAGAGGTTTATGGCATTGTGTTCTTCGGCCAGTTTAGACATCACCGAAAAAATAGTGGTGCCCACTGTAGGTAGTTTAGAATTTATAAGCATCATGTACAACGAAAATAGCAATAATCTCTTTCAATATTGCCATTAACGTTAAAATGCTGGGCAAATTATTGGTTGCCGATTGGGTTTGGCTTTATTTTGTTTCTTCCAATGAAAAGGAAGCACAAGGCAATAAGGGCAGCCATGGTCATCACGGCAGGCATAGGCCATACGGCATCGGCGGCAAATACGCTGATTAGGGCTGAGGCCAATGCACCCAGGCCCATTTGCAGGGCGCCCATCAATGCCGAGGCACTGCCTGCATTTTTACTAAAAGGTGCCAATGCCAGTGCCGAAGCATTCGGATTGATAAAGCCCAGGCAAGCCAAGAACAAGGCAATAAACGAAAGCGTTGTGTATAGATTAAGCAGGTTATACATGGCCGCCAACAAAAATAAGACGCTGACGATAGCTTGCCCAGCCAAAGCCCAATTTACAATTTGCCTGCTGGTAAACCATCGGAGTATGTAACTGTTTACTTGACTAAATCCGATAAAAAACACTGATAATAAAGCAAATATCCATCCATAAGTGGTTTCGCTAACTTGATAGATATCCATGAATACGATTGGCGATGAGGATACATAAGCAAACAAGCCGCTAAAGGTGATGGCGCTGATCAACGCATAAGTATAAAATGAAGGCTCTTTAATGACTACCAAAAAATTGCCGAGAATAGGCTTGGGTTTTAATGAATAGGCAGGGTCTGGCTTGTAGCTTTCTGGCAGTTTCCAGATTGACAATATAAGCATAACCAAGGCCATCAAGCTTAGGAAAACAAATACCGAAGGCCAGCCCATGGAAGCAATAAAATAGGCTCCCGCTGTGGGGGCCAGCATGGGAGAGGCCGCAATAACCAGCATCAGGGAGGCAAATACCTTCGGACTTTCATTGATGCTAAACAGGTCTCTTACCATGGCTACAGAAGCCACCGCAGTGGCACAGCTTCCGATAGCCTGTACAAAACGCAAAACAATCAACTGGTCTATCGATGTCACATACAGACAGGCCAGTGAAGAAGCAATGTATAGCGCTAGACCGAAGTAGAGTGGTTTTTTCCGCCCGAATTTATCTAAAAGCGGACCGTATAGCAGTTGTCCGGCCGAGATGCCGATAAAAAAACTGGAAAGCGATAACGATACATTGGCTACGTTGGTATGCAGATCTTTCGCTATGGCCTTAAAACCGGGCAAATACATGTCGATAGAGAAAGGGCCGAGTGCAGCCAGCAAGCCCAATATGAAGATAAGCAGGAATTTCGATTTTGCCATGGCGTGATTTAGGAAGTGGCAAAGATGAGGATTTGAAAAATACGGGCGGTCTAAATCTTGTCAAAATTAGACTTGATCCCATCATGTTTCGGCTGTGGTCAACTGAGGCGCCTTAGGCAGATTAAGGTCCAACGCCAATAAAAGTTAAATTCATACCATGCGTTGTGTAATTCTCTTCAGGCTTTAGGGAGGTTTGAACAGAGATCCATGGCAAAATTTCGTATTCAAATCAAATTGTGACAATGCCTGGAGAACCAAAATTTCGTTTGTTTCAAAATAATTGTATTTTAGCATTCATGACTTTTAAAACCAAAGAAAGCCGTTTGCTTCTCGTTCTGGGAGCCTTTTTTGTGGCCAATGCCATTTTATCAGAGTTTATTGGCGTAAAGATTTTTTCAGTAGAAGGTACTTTGGGAATTAAGAAGTTCGACATCAACCTGTTTGGGGTGCCCAATCTTTCCTTCAACATGTCGGCTGGTGTTTTAACCTGGCCCATCATTTTTATCATGACCGATATCATCAATGAATATTTTGGTGTAAAACAGGTCCGCTTTCTCTCCATACTCACTTGTATACTCATTGCCTTTGCCTTTTTTGTGGCTTGGGCCTCTATGCAGCTCAGCCCGTCTGATTTTTGGATCAACCAGGATGTAAATGGCCACAACCTGAACATGGTCGATGCTTTCGACAACATTTTCGGCCAGGGCATGTGGATCATCGTTGGCTCGCTTATTGCTTTTTTGATTGGGCAGATGGCCGATGTGATCATTTTCCACCGCATTAAAAAAGTGACAGGAGAACGTGCACTATGGCTTAGGGCAACCGGATCTACGGTTGTTTCGCAGCTGATTGATAGTTTCGTGGTTATTTTTATTGCTTTTTACCTCAATCCCAAATACCATTGGAGCTGGCAAATGGTAGCTGCCATTGGTTTGGTAGGGTATATTTATAAATTTATCGTGGCCTTGCTTATGACTCCTATCCTGTACCTGGTACATGGCATTATAGATGGTTATTTAGGCAAGGACTTGGCCCATCGGATGATCAAGATGGCCGGAAGAGGCTGATATGAACAACGATACGCGCTTGGCACTCACCTTTATACGCAATGCGGTAATGACATTTCCTGGCGTTACTGAACAACTTTATTTTGAAACACCGGCTTTCTATGTAAAAAAGCATATTTTTGCCAGGCTTAGGGAAGATGGCCAAAATTTGGTGGTCCATACGCTAGAGCGGGAAAAATGGATGCAAAAAGACCCTTTGACTTTTTTTATTACGGATCATTATATCAATTATAAGTACATGTTGGTTAACCTGGAAAGGGTAGATCCCGACGACCTCAAAACCCTATTGTTAACC
>JBCNPG010000391.1:0-3807 GCA_039593445.1 Pedobacter sp. | reverse complement strand
ACGGCGATTTTTTTGGCATCTTCAATTCTGCCCGCTTTGATCAGACCACTTGTCAAACTGTTGAAAACATTGTTGAAGATCGAAATATCGTCGGTAGACTGAGAATCCAGGTAGCGGGCGGTTTTAATATTGCCCCACTTGAATTTATTCATAACGTGCTTATACATCGGATCCAAGTTGATGGCCTGTTCGCCATTGTTGGCCGTATCTGGTTGCAAAGGCAATAACCTTAGGGCCAAACCTTCGCTGTACAGGTAATTGTCTAGGCCATTAAACTGCTCCGATGGAACGGTGCTACAGAAATAAACCGGTCTTTTCCAGTTGTTGTGCGCCAAAATATCAAGCATGGCCAAGGTACCTTTGGTTACATAGCCCTTGTTAAATTTCCATACCATTTCTGGAGTAATTTTAGCGGCTTCCGAAGCGGGTACCGTACCGGTATTGATTACATCCTGCGGATTGATGGTCAGCTTGAAGTTCTTGGTCGGGATAAAGTTGGTGGTCGATCCGTCAGACAAAGGCATTTTATCGTCTTTATCATCCGACAGTAACAAGTCTACGATTTGTTTCAGCTCTACCGGATCTTTGATTTGGTAGTCTTTGTAGTACATCACATCCCTTACGCCGGCCACATATTGCGATTCTTTCATGGTAATAGGCAATGGCTCCGATTGATGGACCTTTTTGCGCATGCCGTTGATATACCAATCTGTATCAAACAAGCTCAGGTTAACCAAGCGTATATCCGGGCGGATGTTTTCTACCTCTTGCGCATACCATAATGGATAGGTGTCGTTATCGCCATAAGTAAACAAAATAGCGTTAGGCGCACAAGATTCGAGATAGCTTACGGCAATATCATGGGCAACCATTTTGGTAGAGCGATCGTGGCCGCGCCAGCCTTGAGCGCCCATGAGTACAGGAGCACAAGCCAAGGCAACTACCGTAGCGCCAACGGCGCCAGCTTGTGGCGTTAGTTTTTTGAATATCCATTCCTTGATAGCCAGCACGCCCAAGCCTATCCAAATGGCAAAGGCATAAAATGAGCCCACATAGGCATAATCCCTTTCCCTAGGCTCCATCGGTTTCTGGTTGAGGTAAAGCACAATGGCAATCCCCGTAAAGAAGAATAGCAAGGCAATAATGCCTCCATCTTCTGGTTTGCGTTTAAAATGCCAAAACATGCCCAGCAAGCCCAGTATCAATGGCAGGAAGAAGAAACGGTTATAGGAAGTACTGTCTTTAATTGACGGAGGCAAATTGGTTTGGTCGCCTAGTGTCATCGCATCTATGGCTTTGATGCCACTCAGCGAACGACCTTCATACAAACTGCCCTGGCCTTGGTCTTCGTTCTGGCGACCCGCGAAATTCCACATGAAATAGCGGAAATACATGAAAGCAGCCTGGTAGCGTAGAAAGAAGGCCACGTTGTCTATCGTATTTGGGAAATGCTGGTCGTCAAAGCCCATAAAATCTTTGTAGTAATTGATATGGCGTTGCTCGTCGCTGTACATCCTCGGAAACAATACCTCGTGTTGCAAACGGCGGATACTATCTGGGAAGGTTTCATTCTCTCCATAAATATGCTTGCTTTTTACGCCGGCAATCTCATATTTGGTAGCGCCTTTTCTATAAATATTTCCTTGGTCAACGCTAATTGGCATTGAACCATCCTCTTTGTATTTCGGAATGGAATTATAGTTAGGGCCAACCAACAGAGGCCTGTCGCCATATTGCTCACGGTTCAGGTAGCTCAAGAAAGAGAAGGCATTGTCGGGGTCGCTATTGTTCAGGTTAGGTTTGGCTTGTGCCCTGATCAAGATCATGGCGAATGAGCCGTAACCGAAAATTATCAGCGTAGTTGACAGCAAAGCCAGGTTGAGGATTTTCTTTTGGTGCTTGATCGAGTACCTGATGCCGAAAACCAGTCCGCCAACCAATAGCACGATAAAGAAAAGCACGCCGCTTCCGAAGCCAAGGCCCAACGTATTCACAAAGAAAAGATCGAAATAGGCACCGAAAGAAACCAGGTATTGGATAATGCCATATTGAACCACGGCCAATATCAAGATGCCGATGATAAAGGTCTTGATAATGCCGGTAGCAGTAGGCTTGCTGGTTCTTCTAAAATAATATACAAAGGCAATTGCCGGAATGGTTAACAAGTTGAGGATATGGATGCCGATAGACAAGCCCATGATGTAGGCGATGAACAGCAACCAACGATCGGCACGAGGCTCGTCGGCAATGCTTTCCCACTTTAAAATGGCCCAGAAAACAATGGCGGTACAAAGCGATGACAAGGCATATACCTCAGATTCAACCGCCGAGAACCAGAAACTGTCGGAAAAAGTATAGGCCAATGCACCTACTGCGCCTGCGCCCATGATGCTGATCAAAGTGGCATTGCTAATGGTTTCCTGACCCTTAACCAAAACTTTTTTGGCCAATGCGGTAATGGTCCAAAACAGGAACAAGATCGTAGCGCCGCTGGCAATGGCCGAACCTACGTTCATAAAATAGGCCACTTTGGTATTGTCGCCCATGGCGAAAATAGAAAAGAAGCGTTGGATCATGAGGAACAGGGGCGCGCCCGGCTGGTGTACAACCTGCATTTTTAATGCCGAGGCAATGAACTCGCCACAGTCCCAAAAACTCACAGAAGGCTCAAGGGTCAAAATATAGGTTAGCGTTGCAATGAAGAAGCAGATCCAGCCAACGATGTTGTTTGTTTTCGAATAGTTCATTTTATAAATCGATAAAATAAGTGCCTTATAAACATGATAAGGCTGCCGAAAATAAAGAAATAGATTGGAATAAGCATAAAGATTTAAGCTCTTTTAACAAAAATTAACCCATAGAAATGGTTTGCAGCGGGCATGGATGTGACCTGAAAAAATATTTTCATTTTTTTTTAATTCTGATTTGCAGAAATGAAAAATGTGCGTACATTTGCATTCCATTTCGGAACGAAAGTATGTAGAGATGGAAGATTGTCCGATAGTATAAGGGTAGTACAACGGTTTTTGGTACCGTTTGTCTTGGTTCGAATCCAGGTCGGACAACAAGTTTTTTCGGATTGTGAATATTCGCAATCCGATTTTTTTTAACCAGCATTGATACCCGCAAATCATGCCATTGCAATTTAACCCAGTTAAAATTTTTGCCGGAACAGGCACTAAAGATTTAGCTAAACAAATTGCCGACGCTTACGGCAAACCACTCGGAGACGTAACTTTAAGTCGGTTCAGCGATGGCGAGTTTCAACCTTCTTTTGACGAATCGATCAGGGGTTGCGATGTGTTCCTGGTACAGTCTACCTATCAGCCTACCGACAATTTAATGGAGCTATTGCTCATGGTCGATGCCGCCAGAAGAGCTTCTGCGCATTACATCACCGCTGTGGTTCCTTATTACGGATTGGCGCGTCAGGATCGGAAAGACAAACCGCGTGTAGCCATTGGCGCCAAATTGGTTGCCAACCTGCTCAAAGCAGCGGGCATACACCGCATCATGACCATGGATTTGCATGCGGCCCAAATCCAGGGTTTTTTTGATATCCCGGTTGATCACTTGGATGGTTCGGTCATTTTTGTGCCTTACATCAAAAGCCTTGGCCTTGAAAACCTGACCATTGCTTCGCCAGATATGGGCGGTTCGTACCGTGCCCGTACCTTTGCCAAGTTTTTTAACGCGGAGGTCGTAATTTGCGATAAACGTCGTAAACGCGCCAACGAAATCGAATCCATGTCGATTATCGGGGATGTAACCGGCCAGGATATTGTGCTGATAGATGATATTTGCGAT
>JBCNPG010000390.1:0-3821 GCA_039593445.1 Pedobacter sp. | reverse complement strand
TCGCCAAAGGGGAGCAAAACTTCGCTCTTGCCGTCTGATAGACTTAGTCCGTCTGCATTTTTGCCAACTATCCGTAGGGTATTGTATCTTCCTATTTCCATATTTAAAATGAGTTAAGCCATTTTCTTCAATGGCTATTGCGGGGTAAAGTTAAGGATATTTAACCGCTATGCAGTTTAAATTATTGACGCGTTAATTTGCAGGATAGAAAAAATAATTATTTTAGGTGCGTAACTAAAAACTTAAAAATCAATTAATGAACAATTCTATTCCTACTTTTTTCCTTGGCGATGAATATTTTATTGATGAGAAGGTGAACTTCCTCAAGTTTACAAACGAATATAAGGTATACAACGAGCAGGGCGCACAAATTGGAATTATCAAGCAAAGGATGAGTGGCTGGCATAAGTTCCTCACCTTGCTGATCAATAAAGCCATGATGCCCTTTCACTTGGAAATCACAGACGTAAACGACCAGCTGCAGGCTACCATTAGCAGGGGATGGACATTTTGGATGTCGAAAATTACGGTAACCGATCCGGCAGGAGTAGCCATCGGCCTGATCAAGCAAAAATTCAAATTCTTTAAACCCACTTTCACCATCAATGATGCTGCTACTGGCGAGAACATTGCCCAAATAACTGGCGATTGGAAGGCCTGGAACTTTGTAATCAAAGACGCCAAGGGAACAGAAATGGGCAAAATCAGCAAAAAATGGGCAGGTGCGTTAAAGGAAATCTTTACCACGGCCGATAAATACAATGTGTCTATTGATCCCAATTATGCGGAAAACAAACAGAAGGTTGCCATTGTGGCCACTGCAATTACCATAGACATGGTGCTGAAAGAGAGCAAATAAGCATGCGTAGTTTAAAGCCCATTCGGCTTATTTACTGGTTGATAATTTGCTCATCTGTAACTTTTTAATATTGATAGATTAATTGCAGCTTTATTTTGACGTTTTTGGTCAAACATTATCGGAAAATCGGTTGTTGTTAGGGCAGTTTTTACAAATAAGCGAGCCATGTATACAGAAACAGCAGAAAAACCATCAAAAACAACGACAGATTTGTCAAGTAAAGTTACTCAAGAACCTCAAAGTGCTCATGCTACTCCTGTAGCAGAAAAATATGTAGAAAAACGTAAGGACAAGGCCGAAGAGCAAAGCCAGAAAGAGCAGGACAAGGCCCCTCAAACCAAAACGGTTTGGGACGAGTGGGTAAGCTACCGCTACGCGATTCTTTAAGTGATCAAGGCTTGCGAGGGTGTAAAGCCCCGCAGGCCTCTATTTGGCGCTTCGCTCAGGTTCGTAATGTAGCCCTGGCGATAACCAATACAATAAAATCATCCTGGAATAACGGTAATTGAATGGTGAAAATAACAAGGTAGACCCAAAAAGCAAGGCCACGAAATACCAAAGATTCTCATATTCCAGTTTAAGTCCCAAGATATAGGCCGCAACGCTGATAGTTACCATTTCGGCCACGTTCATGGCATAGCTTACAAACATCGATACATAAAAATATCCAGGTTCGCGTTCAAATTTCAAGCCGCAATGCGGACAGAACTCATTCATTTTTTGGGCCTTAAAGCCATAGGTAGCCCCCGTAAATACTTTTCCGACCCTGCAGCGAGGGCATTTGGCATTGGCAAAACCATGCCATTGAGAGATGTATAGGCCTTTGGTGTCTTTATTTTGTTCCATGTGGTGTGGTATTTAATTTTCTGAATTTTTCTGGCGTAATGCCTTCGTATTTTTTAAAAAACTTGATGAAGTACGATTGATCTGCAAAATTGAGCTTTTCAGCGATTTCGGCTACCATCAGGTCGAGATTGATGAGCAGGCGTTTGGCTTCCAAAATAACACGTTCCCTGATCAGCGTGCCTGCAGATTGGCCCAAAAAATCGTTGCAAAGCGCGTTGAGATGATTAGGCGTAATGTAAAGCAGGCTGGCATACTGTTTCGGCAGCCTTAACTGGGCATAATTCTGATCAATAAGGCGCTGAAAATTTTTCAGGATCGTGTGGTTGTACGAATGGCCTGGTGCGGTGTGCAAAATATTGGTGCTTCTGGCTACTTCTATGAATAAACGGATCAACAAGGTTTTAACCAGGTCGTCGTTAATAGGCTTTTCGTTTTGGCCTTCCTTTAAAATATCCTCAAAAATGGAAACCAGCTTGGCTTGTGTCTCGTTAGGCAGTAAAATTACCTGCGAGTCTGGCTGACCGTTAAAAAAGCTAAAATTTTCAAGGTAATTGGGTTGCAGCAAAAAACCACTTAGGTAATCGCTAGAAAAATTGATGATATAGCCGTCGGGAGCAGTTTCAAAATCCCAACTGTGTACTTGGCCGGGCACCATGAAATAAATCAATCCGGGTTTAACACCAAAACGCTTAAAATCTATCTGCTGGCTTCCGCTGCCTTGCGTAAAGAAAACAAGGTGGAAAAAAGAGTGGCGGTGGGCCGAATGCAGGTGCTGATGTTGCTGTGCATAATGCCCAAATCGGCTTACCAGAATGCCGTCATTCTTGTAGGCTTTGAAGTTTTGGATATCATAAACAGGAATATCATGTTTCATGTACAAAGATACCTGTTCTGCGAGTCCCAACAAAGGTGTTATCTCTACTAAAAATGGTACTTTTTACTTTTTTGATGATTTTGTAATGTGTTTTTGGTGTAAAAAAGGCTAAGTAAAGGTAAAATCCATGGCTTCGCTGTTTTGCTGGATAATAGTTAAAGGAATTGCCTTTGCCGGAAATTGGCCCTGGTGGGAGAGGATCAGGTTCATGATGTAATCGTTGGATGGGTAGGGTTCCATGGCCGATTTAAGGCTTTCCAGGTCGTTTACATCAGCGTAGTTAGAAATATAACCCATTCCGTAAAATTTACCTTTTTCTACCCAAATACAGCTTTGCTCATCTTCCGTGCGACCTTGGTCAACCAATATAAACGATGGCAAAAGATCTTGTAGCTGTTTAATGGCTTGGTTTACGCGGTAATTATAATCTTCGGGTGCTTCCTCACCAACACAGGCACCATTGCATTGTCCGTTGGCATGATGCGTACAGGCGTGCTTAAGGGTTTGGATAAAACAGAGTTTTTCGCAGAGCGAATGCTGCTCAACCAGTTTTCTCAATAGTTCGTGTCCTTCAAGAAGATAGTTAAAGCTATACAGTGCTTGGCTGTCTTTGCGGTGCTTGTCTATGCCGAGGCGGATATAGCCGTTTTGGTCTTCAAAATGATAGAGCGAATATTTTTGCTCAAAGCGTTTCATGGCGCGATTGTTGGCCGGCCATAGTTTTTTGATTTCGCTGGCTTCCAAAATAAAGGCCATGAGTTCGGTACCGCAACTCACAAAATCGATGTGGAAAATGCTTTTCAGGAAATTTTGGCGCTGCTGGCTGATGCTATGGCCCGTAAAATGGGTGCAGACGCGTTTTTTAAGCTGCTTAGCCTTGCCTACATAAACCACTTTGCCTTTTTCGTCTTTAAAATAATACACGCCAGGGGTATTGGGCAGCTTGTCTATTTCTTCGCGTAACAAATTGGGAGGCAATAGCTGTTCGCGCGAGCCTTTTTTTAAGGTATCGGCAATTACGCCCAAATGGTCTTCGCTTATGATCATGCCCAGCAAAGTAGCCGTAGCTTCGGCATCGCCGGCGGCTCGGTGCCGGTTATTAATGCTGATGTTCAATGCTTTACATAATCTGCCCAGGCTATAAGAAGCCAAGCCTGGAAAAACCTTGCGGCTCAGCCTAACTGTGCAGAGCTTTTTTACCTGCAATTGATGTCCACAGGCTTCGAGGTGGTGTCGCACAAA
>JBCNPG010000039.1:0-11343 GCA_039593445.1 Pedobacter sp. | reverse complement strand
GATAAAGCATCGGTACCACGCAAATCGGGAAATCGCCGGCAATACCGCCACCAATTTGGAAAAAGCCTACGCCCTTGCCTTCGCTGTTTTTCACATACCAATCGGCCAGCCAAGCCATATACTCAATGCCGCTTTTCATGGTGGTTGGGTTAAATTCGCCTTTGATTACATAAGAAGCGAAGATATTGCCCATGGTCGAATCTTCCCATCCCGGCACCACAATTGGCAGGTTCTTTTCGGCCGCTGCCAACATCCACGAGTTTTTAGGGTCAATTTCATAGTATTGCTCCAACTCGCCGCTTAACAGGATCTTGTACATGAACTCATGTGGGAAATAACGCTCGCCTTTATCGTTGGCATCTTTCCAGATCTGGTAGATATGCTTTTGCAACCTGCGGAAGGCTTCTTCTTCGGGAATGCAGGTATCGGTTACACGGTTGTAGTGGTTTTCTAACAGATCCCACTCGTCCTGCGGACTCAAATCGCGGTAGTTAGGCACGCGTTTATAGTGCGAGTGCGCTACCAGGTTCATGATATCTTCTTCTAAATTGGCTCCGGTACATGAAATGATGGCCACTTTGTCTTGCCTGATCATTTCGGCCAAAGAGATACCCAATTCTGCAGTACTCATGGCACCTGCAAGGGTAATCATCATTTTACCGCCTTCTTCCAGGTGGGTTTCGTAACCTTTGGCGGCATCCATCATCGCTGCCGAATTGAAATGGAGATAGTTGGTCTCCATGAACTTTGATATCGGTCCTCTAGTCGTACTCATTTTTTTGTTTTAATTGTTTGCCCGCAAAAGTACGGTTTTTGCAAAACACTTGCGAAGTTTTAAAAACTTAGCAAGCATATCCATCTTTAGCATAAGCTTTTGGCTTTCCGACTTAATAATTACCTTTGGCCTCGATGAAAAAAACTCTGCTGTCCCTGTTGCTTGCCACTATTGGAACTGGTGCTTCGGCCCAAATGAAATTGATCAAGAGAATGTTGTCTAACGAAAAAGACACTACGCGCAAAGCCAGCTTTATGCCGGTGCCGGTATTGGGCTATGCCCAGGAAACAGGCTTTGAATTTGGTTTGGGCGCTATTTATTCGTTTTATGTAGACCGCAAAGATACCACCAACCGCAGCTCGAATTTTTCTGGAACAGCCTCCTATTCTACCAAAAAAACCTACAACCTTACCCTTAAAGGCGATGCCTGGAGCAAAGGGAACCAATATCATTTTATTGGCGATATACGCTTCAAAAAAATGCCTTTCAATTTTTATGGTTTGGGCAACAATACCCAAAAAAGCGATGAGGATAAATTGGTGCAGCAACAAATCAGGATTAACCTCGATGCAGAAAAAACCTTTTTTAAGAATTCCTATACCGGTGTTTCGCTGGGTTTCGAAAACTATACGTTTACAGACAAGGAAACGGGCGGCATTTATAGCACCGCAACAGATCTATACGACCGGAATGGCGGATCGGTAATCCTGGTAGGCGTTTCGCAAAGCTATGACACACGTAATTCCAACAATTACCCAACCAAGGGATTTTTTGGGCGCATTACCTATCAATATGCACCAGATTTGTTTGGCCATGGCGATTTTACAGGGAGCCAGATCAAGGTAAATGTACGTAACTTCTGGTCGCTGGCCCCCAAAGTGGTGTTGGGCGTACAGGGGCTTTACCATACCGTTCAAGGTTCGAAGACGCCTTTTTACCTTTTGCCACAACTGGGCAACGACGAAATCATGCGTGGCTATTACACTGGCCGCTATCGCGACGAAAACCTTTTGGCTGCACAGGCCGAACTGCGCTACCGTTTCATGAACCGTTTCGGCATTGTTGCCTTTGTAGGCGGCGGCAAGGTATTTGCCAACGGCAATTTTTCGCTGCAAGACCTTAAACCGAATTATGGAGTGGGCGGGCGTTACTTTTTCGATACGGCCAAAGGCCTCAGCGTACGCCTGGATTATGGCGTAGGCGAGAAAAAAGCCAATGAAAAACGCCAAAGTGGCTTCTACATCAGCCTAGCGGAAGCGTTTTAACTGGACATAACACTTGCGAAGTTTTAGAAGCTTCGCAAGCGGGCTCTCGGCCAACAACCTTGTCTAGCTTACATTTTACATCTTTCATCAGGTAAAACTTCGTAAGTTTAAGCCATGCGAAACTTTTATCTTCTCCTCTTGTTGTTGCCTTTGCAACTTTTGGCCCAAAAATTTACTCCCGCCGAAATTGGGGCCTATCAGGCTCAAGCCAACCGCGTCCAAATCATCAGAGACCGTTGGGGCATCCCGCATGTTTACGGAAAAACGGATGCCGATGCTGTTTTTGGCTTGCTTTACGCGCAATGCGAAGACGATTTTAAACGCGTTGAACTTAATTATATCGAGAAGCTGGGAAGACTGTCCGAGATTAACGGCGAAAAGGACATATTCAACGACCTGCAAATCCGCCTGCTAATCGACAGCACCGAAGCTATTGCCGATTACCAAAAAGCACAACCCTGGCTCAAAAAGCTATTGGATGCCTACGCTGCCGGCATCAATTACTACCTGTACAAAAACCCGCAGGTTAAACCGGCCCTGCTCCATCGCTTCAAGCCCTGGTATGCCTTGCTTTGGACAGACGGCAGCATTGGCGCCATCAACACCGCCGACCTGACCATTGGCGAGCTCAAAAAATTCTACACCAACGATTTTACGCCAACAGCCTATATTCCGGTAATCAAGGATCAGCAGAGCGGTTCTAATGGATTTGCCTTTGCGCCTTCCATTACCGAATCGGGCCACGCCATTCTGTACATCAACCCGCATACCACTTTTTATTTCAGACCCGAGGTACAGATGCAAAGCGAAGAAGGACTTAATGCCTACGGCGCGGTAACCTGGGGACAGTTTTTTGTCTACCAAGGCTTTAACGAGTATTGTGGCTGGATGCATACATCGAACAACGTTGACATTGCCGATATGTATGCCGAAAAGATTACCAAAACCAATAAGGGCCTATTTTACGAATACGACAAGAAAAAATATCCTGTAGGCCTCAAAAAAGTAGATGTCCGTTATAAAGATGGCGAAGCCTTAAAAACCAAAAGCTTTACTACCTATTTTACCAATAATGGTCCGGTAATGGCCATTAGAGACGGCAAATGGATCAGTCTGAAATCGAAAAACAGGAATACACAAAGCTTAGTGCAAAGCTGGGTACGCACCAAGGCCAAGAGCTTTGTGGCTTATCAAAAAGATATGGATCTTAAAGCCAATGCCTCAAACAACACGGTATATGCCGATGCCGAAGGCAACATCGCCTATTGGCATGGCAATTTTATTCCGATCAGGAATCCGAGCTACAACTGGGCCGGCGTAGTTGATGGTTCTACATCGGCAACGGCCTGGAAGGGCTTGCATCCGGTAAGCGAAACCGTGCACCTGTATAATCCGCCCAATGGCTGGTTGCAAAACTGTAACTCCACTCCTTTTACGGTAGCGGGCCAAAACAGTCCGGTTAAGGCCAATTACCCAAGCTATATGGCTCCCGACGGGGAAAATTTTAGAGGCGTAGCGGCTGTTCGCCTGTTGAGCCAGCGCCAAAAATACACCTTGGAAAAGGTAATTGCTACGGGCTACGATACCTATATGCCAGCGTTCGACATTTTAATTCCGGCCCTGCTCAAAGCTTATGCGCAGCTGCCACAGAGCGACCCGATGCTGGAAGAACTCAAAGCACCCATTGCCCTACTCAAAAACTGGGATTACCGTTCGGGCGAAAATTCGGAAGCAGCCACCTTGGCGATGGAATGGGCTCCGAGGCTTAACATGAACATCCAAAAGGTGTACATTAATCCCGGCGAGAGAGACCAGGTAGAAAACACCAAGGCTTTTGCCGCCAGCGCCAGGCCCAACGACCTCCTAGACCCATTAAAAGCTACCCTGGCCGACCTGAACAAACGTTTTGGCAAATGGCAAATAGCTTGGGGCGAAGTTAATCGCTTTCAACGTTTAACAGGAGCCATTAACGAAAAATACGACGATAATGCGCCTAGCCTACCGGTGGGTTTCGGCTCGGCCATGTGGGGCCAGTTGCCTTCGTACCGGAGCAGTTTGTTCAAAACCAACAAGCGCTATGGCAACAGCGGCAACAGTTTTGTTTGCGTGGTAGAGTTCGGAAAAAGAATTAGGGCCAAATCGGTATTGGCTGGAGGCAATAGCGGCGACCCTAATTCGAAGCATTTTAACGACCAGGCACTGCTGTACAGCAAAGGTCAATTTAAGGACGTGCTGTTTTACAAGGAAGACGTGGCCAAAAATGCAGAGCGCACCTACAAACCAGGCGAATGAGTTGATCGATTACAAGGCTGTGGGTGGGGAACCCGCAGCTACATCAAACGAATCGATTATTTGAGCAAGTGGTTTAATTGTCTTTTCGGCCAACTTTAAATCCAACTATCAACTGCTTGGTCAATACATTAAAAGTAATATCGTCGGCCGTAATTACACCTTCTTTTGGCCCCATTAAAACTGCTTGATAAGCTTTGATTTCATTGGAATTTTTATCGATGTCTATCTTTTCGGCTTCAATGGTCCGCCCATCTATTTCTACCCTTGCTTTTCCAAACAAGGTAACTATGCCGGTAGCCTTAGAAGTCCTGATCGAATCGGAGGCGAAATATTTGAATCGAACCATCAATTTAGAAGTCTCAATGGCTACAGGTTTAATGTCTTCCGAAGCAGTGGCCGAATAATACGTTCCTTTATTCAAATCAAACACAATGGATTTGCCCATAAGCATAGCGCCATTTTTTGATTTGAGATTGGCTCTTTCGGCCGTAACGATACCGTTTTTGGCATCCCAAGTCATATCATCGGCCTCCAAAACGTAGTCAAATATTTCCATTACCCCTTTTTTAATGTAGGTGATGCTTAAATGGGTATCAACTCGTGCCTCCGAAGCCGAAATGAGCCTCGGCAGTTTGCGCTTTGTCGTATCTATCGTTTTTAAGGGCTTGGCTAATCGGGCAGCAGTTTGGTGTTCTTGAGTGCTTGCCGAACTGTCGGCGCCCTTGTTAGGCAGGCTTGATTGATCTGTTGTACCTGCATAAGGCATAATGCGCGGAAAAACCTGAACTACATCGACTGTAAAACTCCAAATCAACAACAGCAACGCAGGCAGGGCCAACAAATACATCAGTTTTTTCATTTGATCGGATTTGGCATTAAACAGCATCTTGATTCTTGCTTTTACCGGACTTTTCACAAAATGATGGAGCAATGGCTCATTGCTTTTAACCATGGCCAGCTTGAGCAACAGGTGGGCATAATGCTTGGTGCCAATGCTATTCGAGGTAGCCTCGTCGGCTTCATATTCGTGTACCTGCTCCAGTTCTTTGTCGTAGAGGTATACAATGGGGTTGAACCATAATACAGCTTTGGCCAACATGAGCAAAAGCTTATCTACTGAATGTAGCTGGCGGGCATGTACCTGCTCATGTTGCAACAAAATGGACATTTCTTCGGCACTCAGGCTATTTTTGTCGATAAAGACGTAGTTGAAAAAAGAGCAATTGGTAAAACCTGTGTGTTTGGGCACCAATTTTAGGCCATTGAGCCGTTCTGCTGCTCCGCCCACGTGTCTCAAAAGCTTGATAATGCGCCAGCACATCAATAACAAGAGCCCGGCTACAATTATGCCATAAAGAAAAGGCACCAGACTTTTCCAATCTAATTGGTTTTGGGTTTCAATAAGCGGAAATGTCTGGATGCCTGACGACCCATCCGGGGCATCTTTCAATATAAAGCCCTGGTCTACGAGGGCAATCTGATCAACTTCCTTTTCAATCGTCAACTGCAGTGCGGGTATTATGAAACTCAATGCCAAGGTGAAAAGCAGGTAAAAGCGGTTCAAGCTAAAAAAGGTGAGTTTTTTAAGAACCAGCAGGTACAAGGCATAAAACAGCGCTGTACAAGCGCTAACTTTCAGAAGGAAGATGAGCAATACCATAAATTTGTGTTTAATTATTCGGATCCAGGTTAAATCCTATGCCGAAGTTGGAAGGCGCATTTTTGTCGAATACCCTATAAAACCCGATCTTATCTTTGGCACTTGGCTCGCCGCTTGCCGTACCGCTCGGGCCATTTTTGCAGCTTACGGCTAGCTCTAAATAACTGATCTTATTGTTATCGAATTTGAGCTTGTTAAAAGACAACGTGATATCCTTTTCCTTTAATTTCTCCCGATAATTCTCCAATTCCTGCTTGGTTGTGTTTTCGTCGATTAACAGTATTATTTTTTCATTGGTAATGTACAGTCCCGCCTTCTGATCAATTGGTCTTGCAATGCCGCTGCCTATTGTACGCAACGCTCCGGCGCCATTCCCCGACCTGGCCACTCCAACCGTCTGCAGGTTTTCAACCATCACATCATTGGTGGTTCTTTTGAGATTGGAAACTTTCACATTGCCGATATCGTTTGCTTTCGCCACTACGACTACATCGTTTCTCGAACCCATTCCCCGGTCTATAGTACCCCCAATTATCTCTCCCCGGCCTTCCGAAACCTGCTCGCCGCTGCGCACTGTTCCTCGGCCTACCACAACCACATCGTTTACGGCAACGATGTCGGCTCCGGTTGCACCTGCCTTGTTTCGCGCCTTGAGCGTTACCTTGTTTTTTGAAGTAATATTCTCCGCTTTTACTTCATCAACGTTGTTTGCACGAACCTCTTTTACGGGCACATTTTTGGTTTCGATTACTTTTTCCTGTGCGTACACAATGTTTACGGCAAAGCCCCAAACCAGTGCGCTTGCTATGGGCAAGGCCAAAGCATAACTTAACTTTTTCATGTTTTTTGATTTTGATTGGTATAACATTTTTATTCTTTCCTTAATGGGACTTTTCACAAAGTTGTGTACCAGCGGGCCACTGTATTCCTGTATGGCCAGCTTTAAGAGCAAATCGGCATAAGGCCGTGCACCAAAGTTGTAAGAAGTTGTGGCAT
This sequence comes from Pedobacter sp., assembly GCA_039593445.1. Classification (GTDB taxonomy): domain Bacteria; phylum Bacteroidota; class Bacteroidia; order Sphingobacteriales; family Sphingobacteriaceae; genus Pedobacter. Next base: position 4,355 of record JBCNPG010000039.1, on the reverse strand, counting down.
CTGCTTCATATTCGTGGAGCTGTTCCAGTTCCTTATCGTAGAAATAGATGACCGGATTAAACCACAACACTGCTTTGGCTACATGCAACAACAGCTTATCAGCCGAATGGTATTGCCTGGCATGCACTTCTTCGTGTTTGAGCAACAGGCTAAATTCTGCCGCCGTTAACTGCTCGGCGCCAATAAATACATAGTTAAAGAAAGAGCAATTGGTAAAGCCTTCGTTTTTACGGATAAGCTTTAAATTGCCAACCCGGTTATAAACCTTGGTATGCTTAAGCAATTGCAATAATCGCCACAAGGTTAGCACTAAAAGCACAACGGCAACAGCGATGTACATCACGCTGAGCCATAGTGTCCAACTGATGCCCGGAACCGTTGTTACCGGCATAGCTTCCATAGGCTGTACCTGTATACCTGGCCATGCTTCTGGTGTACCGGCCTGCAATACGAGGGGCGGCAGCGCTTTTTCTATCTCTACATTTAAGGCAGGGATCACAAAGCTCAGCAACAAGCTAAACAACAGGTAAAACCGGTTTGCCCTAAAGAAAGTAAGCTTCCTGAGCGCCACTACATAAAAGGCAAAAAACAGGGCCGAGCAGGCGCTTACTTTTAAGAGATAGAAATGCCACTCCATAATCAGGATTTTTTATTGATCAACGCTTTTAATTCTTCAATATCAGCTTCGCTCAGCTTCTCTTCTTTTACCATAAAGGAAAGCAGGCTAGCTGGCGAGTTATCGAAATAGCCAGAAAACATTTTCGAGAAAGTAGTTTTGGTATAATCTTTCTTGCTGATGGCCGGAAAATACTCGTAGGTTTTGCCATAGGCCTTGTAGTTGACATAGCCTTTTTTCTCCAGCAACCTTACGATAGACGAAATGGTATTATAGGGAGGCTTCGGCTCGTCGTCAAGCTCTTCGATGATGTCTTTAACAAACGCCTTTTCCAACTTCCACAGCACCTGCATGATGCGTTCTTCTGTTTTGGTTAATTCTTCCATAACCTAAACTTACAACTGAATTTTCAGTTATACAACTAAAAAATCAGTTTATTTAAATAAACATCTGAAAATCAGTTAAATAAATTTATAGAGAAGAAATTAAAAACGAAAAACCAGATACTTTGGCCTCAAAAGCCAAACTACAATTATCGCTATGGCCTAAAACTTCAATTTGAAATGCTCTTTGGCCTGGCCTTTTCTGAAATAAACCAGTCCGATCCAGAACAGATCGACGGTTACGGTAACATCCGGATGGTTTTGAATGGTGGCCCAGGCGTTTTTCATGCCTTGGCTCCAGTAAATATCGTCGAAGATCAGCAATGAATCTTCGTGCAGCTTAGGCAAGCACCAGTTGAAATAGTTCAGCGTAGCTTCTTCGGTATGGTTGCCGTCAATGTACACAAAATCCAAACGATCGGCCTTGGCAATGGCTTCGGGCAACAAATTGTTAAAGTTGCCAACCTGCAGCGCTACATTGTCAAGGTTTAGCTCGTTAAAATTCTGCTCGGCCACGGCTGCCGTTTGAGGGCAACCCTCTATGGTTAATATTTGGGCTTCGGGTTGCGCTTTCGACAGATAAGCCGTAGTGATGCCCAGGCAAGTTCCCAATTCGATGAGGTTTTGAGGTTGCTGATTGGCTACCAGGCGATAGATAAGTTGGGCCAAACCTGGGCTTTTTAGTGCATTTTTGGCAATTTGGCTTATCTTTTTGGTACGGTTCTTATTCAGGTGCGAACCTGCGCCGAGATCGGTTACGGTAATCAACCTATCGTCATGCAAAAGTTTTTTTCGCTGCGCTTCTATGTGCTTGTATGCTTCTTTTGCAGAAAAATCGTAAATTACCTCATCAGCGAGCTTATATACGAAAGGCGAATGGGTACCATGTCTGCTTTTGGCAGTCAATCGATGCTTGAGATAATCGGCGGCAAATGTTAAAACCATAGCGGCAAAAATAAGCAAACAGAACTTGTAATTGTACTTTAATGGAAAATCTTGCAGAAATCAGCGCATTGGTCAAATTATTAGACGATCCGGATGAGGAGGTGTACCAGCATGTGCAGCAACGCCTGCTCGAATACGGCAACGAGGTTATCACCTATCTGGAAAGTGCCTGGGAGCAATCGCTCAATACCGTATTGCAGGAACGCATAGAAAACCTTGTACATGCCATACAGTTCAACAGCGTAAAGGAAGACTTGAACCTTTGGTACCAAAGCGGGGCTTTCGACCTGTTGCAGGGGGCTATTGTGATCAACCGCTACCAATATCCAGACCTCGACGAACAAAACATCATCAACCAAATCGAAGAAATCAAGCGCGATATCTGGATGGGCCTACAGTACGAGATGAGTTCGATCGAGAAAATCAAATTGATCAACCATGTTTTCTACAACCAGTATGGCTTTAGTGGCAATACCAAAAACCACCACGATCCGCAAAACTCTTACCTGAGCCAGGTGCTGGAGAGCAAAAAGGGCAATCAGATTTCGCTGGCAATTATTTATGCGACGCTGGCCCAAAAACTGGATATTCCGGTTTATGGGGTTAACCTGCCACAGCATTTCATATTGGGTTATATTGATGAAAGCAATGCCGACAAGGAATATGGTGTTCTTTTTTACATCAATGCTTTTAACAAGGGCGCCATTTTCGGCAAACACGATGTTGACCAGTTTTTGCGCCAGCTCAATTTAGAGCCTCAGCCTGGCTTTTATTCGCCCTGCAGCAATACGGAAATCATCAGGCGCATCATCCGCAACCTCATTTCGGCTTACGAAAACCTTGGGGCTTCCGAAAAGGTGGAAGAATTGAAAGAATTGCAGGAGATCCTGTCAGAATAGGCCATCAGGCTCAATTAAAGCCATTTGTTTTGCTGCATCCAGCTTTTCAGGCTTTCAAACCAATCTTCTTTAGTGGTTTTGTTGTACAGGCCAAAACCATGTCCGCCTTCTTGGTAGATGTGCATTTCGGCTGGCACTTTGTTTCTGGCCAAAGCTTCGTCGTAAAGCAGGCTGTTTTTTACGGGCACCGTACCATCGTTGTTGGCATGAACCAAAAAGGTAGGTGGCGTAGCGCCATTTACCTGTAACTCTGACGAAAAATAACGCCTTTGCAACAGCGTAGGCTGATCGCCCAAAAGATTTTTTACCGAGCCGGTGTGGGCGTATTGCCCGAAACTGATTACCGGATAGATGAGCACCGAAAAATCGGGCCTTAGACTGATATTCTCCTGGTTTTCTATTTTCATGTCGTTGTAATGCACACTCAAGCTAGAGGCCAGGTGGCCACCGGCCGAAAAGCCCATCACGCCGATCTTGTTGGGTAAAAGACCCCAAACCGCTGCATTTTTTCTAACCAGGTAAATGGCTTGCAGGGCATCCTGCAAAGGTGCCAACGATTTATCGACCATAATGGCATCGTTTGGCAGGCGATATTTAAGCACAAACGCGGTAACGCCCAACTCGGCAAACTTTTTGGCTACCAGAGTGCCTTCTTTTTCAAAAGCCAAAATGCTGTAGCCCCCACCCGGACAGATAATGACTGCCGTTCCGTTGGCTTTTGCAGGCGCAAAAACGGTAAGCGTAGGGGTGGTTACCTTGCTGATGCGCAATACGCCATCGGTGCCTGTTTCGGCGGTTTCCTTAAAATCGGCAGGTGCCGTTTTCGAACCGGGAATAGTGGCATTGTAAAGCGGAATAACCTGCTGAGCTTCGGTTTGCATAAAAGCGGTCAAGATAATGTAGGCAAGTAGGTAGATCTTTTTCATCTATTTCAATTATAGTCTATAAACTTACGTCTTTAAACGAAAGGAACCAATATTTTGTAGCTAGTTTGATCGCGTAGGATCTATTTGGCAGCTTTTCTTTTTTAATTTAAAACTCCATTAAATAAGCCTTTAAAAAATCGTTGATGTCGCCATTGAGCACCGCATCCGGATTGGAGGTCTGGAAATTGGTACGGTGGTCCTTCACCCGCCTGTCGTCCAACACATAACTCCTGATCTGCGAACCCCACTCAATTTTTTTCTTGCTACCTTCAATCAGTGCAGTGGCCTCCATGCGTTTGCGCATTTCGATTTCGTATAATTGCGATTTCAGCAAGCGGATGGCATTTTCCTTGTTTTGCAGCTGCGACCTCGATTCCTGATTCTTGATGATGATGCCCGATGGCTTGTGGTATAAACGTACGGCGGTTTCTACCTTGTTCACGTTTTGTCCGCCGGCACCACCTGCCCTAAAGGTTTCAAATTCGATATCGGCCGGATTCACGTCGATTTGGATCGTATCGTCAACCAAGGGATAAACATAAACCGATGCAAATGAGGTATGTCTGCGGTTATTGCTATCAAACGG
>JBCNPG010000389.1:0-3837 GCA_039593445.1 Pedobacter sp. | reverse complement strand
AAACAGGAACCACGCAAAACAACTCCGATGGCTGGTTCATGTCGATTACGCCTGATTTGGTTACCGGCGTATGGACCGGATGCGAAGACCGCGCCTTCCACTTTACCAGCACCAGAGATGGCGAAGGAGCCAATTCGGCTTTACCAATTTACGCCGGCTTCATTAAAAGGGTATATGCCAATCCGAATATCAAAATCAGCAAAGCCGATTTCGAACCTCCGAAAAATGGTGTTTCTATTGTGTTCGACTGCAACCAATACCAACAGCAGCAGGAACAGGGCACGACCACAGAACTTGATAAAAAACTAGGCTTTTAGCCAAGCCCTTAAAAGAAGCTCTTCTTAAACGTCTAAGAAGAGCTTCTTTATTTTAGCCTAAACATTCTTGAAAAGGTACGCTTTCGGTTGCCGAGCCACCCTTGTCGCGCACCACGCAGCGGCATTGCCCGCTGGCCATTTCCTCGCACATGCCCACCACACTCTCGCCGCCTGCCCCGTCAAACCAGCATACGGCTCCAGTATTTGCACACCTTGCCGTTGTTGTTGGCGCATCGCTTTCTCCTCCCCTGATTGCACGCATTTGGGCCCTGTTAAGTATTGCAGCACCTGCAAATACTTTTGTTTTTGAAACTTCCTTTTTCATTGCTACACTGTTTTCTTTCAGCTCTCCGTGTTGTTGGGTCCCTTAACTAAGCTGCCTTAATAGGCCAATAAAGTTAAAATATAAATCGGCATCTCAAATGAGAGCTTTGATTAAATTAAATGGTTTTTTCGCAGGGTCTGCAATTTTCGTTCCAATGGCAAAACAGGGCAATAGAACAGTTTTTCAAAAAGCACAATGCGGTAAAAACAATATCTTTGTCTTAATTTAAGCAGCATGAGTGTTTTCGATTATAAAAAGGCATTGGCCGACATTCCACATAAACCTGGCGTTTACCAGTACTTTGATGCAGAGGGAACGCTGATTTACATTGGCAAGGCCAAAGACCTGCGCAACCGGGTAGGCTCTTACTTTAACCTCGACAAAAGCCAAATCAATGGCAAAACCAGGGTATTGGTTTCTAAAATCAGGAAAATTACCTTCACCATCGTAGATACGGAAATCGATGCCTGGCTATTGGAAAACAGCCTGATCAAAAAGCATCAGCCTCGCTACAACATCATGCTCAAAGACGATAAGACCTATCCGTGGATCATTATCAAAAAGGAGGCCTTTCCGCGCATTTATTGGACGCGCAAATACATCAAAGATGGTTCTACTTATTTTGGCCCTTATGCCTCGGTAGGGATGATGCACACCATTTTAGACCTCATTAAGGAAACCTATACCCTGCGTACCTGCAACCTGCCGCTTACGCCCCAAAACATTAATGAGGGCAAGTTTAAGGTATGCCTCGAATACCAGATCGGCAATTGTAAGGGACCTTGCCAAAACTTTCAATCCGAAGCGGATTACGACCATAATATCGAAGAAATCAAAGACATCCTGAACGGCAAGATCGGCAACGTAATCAGAGAAGTGAAGCAGGTGATCAAAAGCGCATCCGAAGAGCTGAACTTTGAACTTGCCCATGCTTATCAGAAAAAACTTGGGGTGTTGGAAAAATACCAAAGCAAATCTACAGTGGTGAACAGCGCCATTACCAATATCGATGTGGTGAGCATTGCTTCTGATGAGCGTTACGCCTTCGTAAACTACCTGAAAGTAATGAATGGCAGCATCATCCAAACCCAAACCATCGAAATCAAAAAGCGATTGGACGAGACCGACGAAGAACTGCTGACCATTGCCATTACCGAATTCCGCACCAAGTTTAAAAGCACATCCAAGGAAATCATTGTTCCATTTGCCATTCAACTGATTGACCAGAACCTCAAGTTTACGGTGCCCAAACTGGGCGAGAAGAAAAAACTGCTCGAACTTTCTGAAAAGAACGTGCTTTTCTTTAAGCGTGAAAAACTGAACCAGTACGAAAAACTGAACCCCGACCTGCGCACCGACCGGATTCTGGGTCAGATGAAACAGGATCTGAGACTGACCCAACTGCCCCAGCATATCGAATGTTTCGATAACTCGAACTTTCAGGGCAAATATCCGGTTTCGGCGATCGTGGTTTTTAAGGATGCCAAGCCCAGCAAAAAGAACTACCGGCATTTTAACGTGAAAACGGTGGAAGGCCCCAATGATTTTGCCACTATGGAAGAAGCCGTTTACAGGCGATATAAGCGCATGCTGGACGAAGGACAATCATTGCCTCAACTCATTATCATTGATGGTGGCAAAGGACAGCTATCGGCGGCCATGACCAGTTTAAAAAAGCTGGGCATCGAAAAGAAAGTAACCGTAATCGGTATTGCCAAGCGCTTGGAAGAATTATACTACCCTGGCGACAGCCTGCCCCTTTATCTGGACAAAAAATCGGAAACGCTTAAAATCATTCAGCAGCTGCGCGACGAGGCGCACCGTTTTGGCATTACCTTCCACCGTAAAAAACGCGACCAAGGCACGCTCAAAACCGAACTGGAGCTTATTCCGGGCATCGGCAAAACCACAGCCGACAAATTGCTGGTCAAGTTTAAATCTGTAAAAAAAATAAAGGAAGCTACGCCAAAAGAACTGGCAGAAGTGCTCAACCTTAAGCAGGTAGCCGCGCTAAAGGACTATTTTTCTAGTTAATTGGAGATGGACATGGCCTCACTTGCATGCTTTTAAACTCCGCAAGTGTAAGGCAAAAAAAAGCCCCGATCTTGATCGAGGCTTTTTCTTTAATATTCCCAGAGGCCTTGTTCAAAGTCGGCCATTGCTTTCTTGATCCTTTCCGATTCCAGCAAACGATCCTTAGAATTGCTGATGTAATCCTCAATTCGGTTGTCGGCGGCGTTAGACTGTTTAACGATATTGCTGAAGAACAGGCGACGGGTAAAGACATCGTCGAAGTTAATTCCCGAATTATCGTTAAAGTTGTTGGCGATTTTCTTTTTCACCAAAATCTCGCGCAGGTCGTCAAAGTAGAACCAACCGGTCGCACTTTTCAGGGTATCTGCCCTGGCCGTATTGGTGGTTGGATCAACAACTGGATTACCGTTATTGTCTACCTGTGTCTTCACATCGATACGCACCAAGGCCAAGCCGATGATCCGTGGTTCGAAAATACCGCGCTTGATATCTAAGATCCAATCTTCCTTCAACCTTACGATTGGGTAGCTGGCGGCAAAAAATTCATTATTGGCCCTGTTGATTTCGTTCGTTCCCGGATTAACCCCCAAAAAGGCTGTATCGGCAGCAGAATAAGTTCCGGCGGCGTTATTTGCTTTTTTGTTGTTGATTGGGTCTTTTTGAAAATCTTCATCGTCATTGGCATACATATCCAATTCGCCATTTTTTAGCGCATCGTAAATTACACCGATCAGGTTGATTTTAGGGGAAGCCAAAATCTGATTGCCACGGTCGCGCAAGTCGATTTCGCGCCATACCCTTTTGGTATAGGCTACATCTTCCTTGTTTACTACCGAATAGGGAACCACTGTATCGGCTACACTCTCCTCCCTGTACACATAGCCGTCTTTCTTAGGCAACTTTTTCTTTGGGGTTGCCGGCTTATCTGTAGTGGTGGTTGGCGGAGGCGTAGCTGTAGTTTGGGCAAAGGCAAAAGCCGTTGTCAACAAAAGCAGCGATAGAAAAAATACTTTTTTCATAATTTTTTAATTTACGGTAAATACCATCGAATTTACTGTAGGTGTACGTCCATCAGGCAGTTGTACCTGAACATTGTCTATATAAACCACCGATTTGAATGGCAGGTTAGCCAATGCGGCCTTGGCTTGCGCATTCAGGTTA
>JBCNPG010000388.1:0-3838 GCA_039593445.1 Pedobacter sp. | reverse complement strand
TGGTTCAATCCACGCCCAGCGTCGATCCGCCATCGCCAGTTCATCCCTGCTCCAACCTGCGTTAATTTGCTCCAGATGGAACTGGATCTGATACCAGTGATGCTGAATGGTCTATTTCGCAGAAATCGTTGAAGGAAAGCGTTTTGTTGCTGTAAATAACGATATGCTTGATGGCCAGCTTTTCTATGGAATTCCTGAGGCTGCCCAAAATGGCAATATCTTCAAGCTCAATGAAAATATCATTTATCGTGCTGGGGCTTTGGAATTCATAAGAAAGGGGCGGAAACTTGGTATCCCAGTTCCCTTCGGTGATAAATCCGTACTCCCTTTCTGTTAAATAGTCCAGGTATTCCAGTACTATTTGTTTTGAGGCGTCATCATAAAATGCCAATATTTCTTCAACAGACCTGGTTTTTAATTCTTCGATGATTTCGAATAGTTCCAATGGCTGCAATTCGGAAGTTTCTCGCTGCAAATCGGAAATCAAAATCCGGTTGGCACCTTTGGTGATCAAAATATCACTGTACAAGTTAAAGTACCTCATAGCAATCTTACCAGGGCTTTATAAGGTTTTACCTGCAACAGAAAGTCGGTCTGGTATTTTTTAGACCTTACGTAAGGTACATGTCCATCGGCATTTTTTGCCCTGTACTCGTCCACAAATCTGAACGTGAGCGGTAGCCTATGTTTGTCTTTGATCTCGTATTTCATAAATAATCGGCTATTGCTTTTTCGGCCGCGTAATTGCAAATGGTCGAAACTCCCAAAAATTGCCCTACGGTATTGATTTCCAAAAAATAGTACTTTTCTCCGCTTTTGATAAAGTCTATCGAGCCGCAGTTGATATCCAAAGTTTTCATCAGCTGGTCTGTTTTTTCTTCAATGTCTTTCGGCAGCTGGTAGCGTACGTTTCGGTTGGGCTTGTTAAGGTTGTATTTTCTGAAGTCTAACTTGGTCTGCTCGTCGTTTTGCGAGATAATAGCCGTCGAATAAAACTTCCCGTTTAAATAAAAGCTCCTGATTTCGAAGTCTTTCTCGATCTTCTCTTGAAAAAAAGAGATGAAAAAAGGTTCTTTTTCCTGCGCTTCGATCACCGTGGTGTACATGATGCTGTCTGCACGATCTTCAAAACCATTGATGGTGATGTTCCCGGTTATCGGCTTGGTAATGGTTTGGTTCAAGACAACCTCGGCGGTGTCGGTAGCTAAAAACGAGTTGGGGACGGTTAAACCTACCTTTTCCGCCTGTTCCAAAACGAACAGTTTATTAACGCTGCTGGTGCTTTGTTTATTGATGTGTTTTTTAGATTCGATGGTTTTGATCACGTAATCTTCCAGCCAATGCTGGTGCTCGTTCATGTGAATATTAACGGCAGGATGGTCGTATTGCAAGCGATTAAATCTTATTTTTCCTCTTCTGTACCATACGCTAGTGATGTCGTCGAGGAAAAATCGGTTCCTGTAGCTTTCTAGGTAAAGCCTTTTTTGGGCCACCTTAATGTCGAACACTTCATCTTCATGTACGCGAATGAATTTTTTCTCCATAGCCACCAGCCACTTGATGACTTCGTTAGTGGTAGTTTCTTGATTTTTAGAGATGATTAATATCATTTTTTATAAAAAATTAGGAGAAAAGAAAAGTCCCGCAAAAGCGGGACTTCCGTTAATAATTCATAATTGGTTCTCCTGGTTGAAGGCGACGTATTTCCCTGTAAATATATCCTCCAGTGCCATTTGGACCTTCGTAGTGATCATATTCTACGCATCCTTCTCCAACAAAAACGTTAGACTGTATTGCGGTGTAGCCACCTAGCAATCTGCCTCCAGTAATCGATTTTAGTTCGTTAAGCGTTAGGTTTTCAAACGAAGAGAAGTCTTTCTTCATTCCTTTCAGTTTTTTCATTTTTTAGTAGGGTTAAATTCATAAATGCTTCGCCATCTTACCCTGGCGTTTGGGTTTGGAAGCGTTAATGAAGATGGAGCCAAAAATAGGCCAACACCCTCCGTTACCAAGCGAAAAGGCCTGCTGTTTTATAAAAAAGAATAATAAAAATATTTACTTAATTTCTTGGTAATCAGTTAGTTGGAATTTGTTTTTTCAAGATAGGCCGAGAGGTTCGTCCCGGTGAACTGCTTAAATATTTTAGTGAATGCCGAAGGGCTCTTGTAGCCTACATGAGCCGCAATTGCCTGCACGGTGTACTTGCGGTAAATCGGTTCTTTCTTTAAAAGGTCGACCAAATATTCCATCCGTTTTTCCTGCAGGTATTGGTTAAAGCCCTTTTCCAGGTAGTAATTGAAAAACGCAGAAAGATAGGCGGTGTTGGTGCCTAGTTTTTTGGCCAAGTAGGAAAGCTTGAAATCGGGATTGAGAAACTCTTCGTTTTTCTCCAGTTTCAGGAGTTTCTTTTGGATCCGTTCAAACTCGTTAACATCGATGAGGTATTTCGATTTTCCGGGGTTTTCTTCGGCAACTTCTACCGCAGGTTGTACAGGGCTGCTTTCCATTTGCTTCTTCATCGATTGGATGATTTCCTTGTAATGCTCCTGTTTGGATTTTGAGCGCCATTGGTAGATGAAGATAATGGCAACGATAGCAACCATTAAAACGATCCCGATCAACAATAGGATAGTGAGCCAACTGTTTTTCGATTGGATGATTTCTTCGGCTTTTTGGGTAGATTCTTGAATGCTGAGCGCATTCATCATCTCGTTGCCCTTGATTTTGCTTAAATCGAGTTCTTTGATTTCCTCTAAATACAGCTTTGCGTAATGCAATGCTTTTTTATCATTGCCTTTTTGCTGGTAGGCATTCATATAGGCGTTTAAGCTGGCCAGGTAAAAGTTTTTGGCACCCGGGTTGTCCACATAAGAAGAATCAAATTTGGCAACATATTTTAAGGTTTGATCGGGTTGTTTGAGCGCTTGGTAGTTTTTGGCCAAACCAACGCAGTAATACTGGTAAGCTTGGGCATTTTTTTTCAGGATGGGGCTGTTGAAATAGCGCTGGTAATGGGCAATCGCCTGGCGATAGTTTTTTTCAAAAAAGCTACCTTGGCCAATTCTGCATAATAGAGCACGCCATTATATGGCGAATTATTGTTGAGGTTGTTGAGTGCCTCATTATATTTTTTTAAAGAAGTTTCGGCCGAATCCAAATAAGACGGATCAGGCTTTTTTACATAGCTGTTGAGGTAGGCATTAGCTACGAATATGTAGATGGTGGATTTTCGTCCCGCTTCTTCTTTTGGGGGGATTTTCCCTCTGTTTTGCTCGATACCGATTAAGGCAGCCTTGAATTCCTCGATCGACCTTTCGTAGTTCTTTAAGAAGGAATGGTTAATGGCCACATAGGTTTGGAATTCATAGGGCTTGAAAAAACGTCTATATTTTGAAATATAAACCATTGTTTTGTCGTACGCCGCTTTGCTGTCGTATATATTGAACAGGTCTTCTGCACAAAGCTTTAGTATTTTTTCGTAGCAGGATCGATGTTTAGCCTTGAATTTATCCTTTTGTTTTTCAACCAGGGCAATGCATTCCAGCGTTTTGGCCTCTGCGGCATTGATGTTGCTTTTTAAGATCAGGCTAGAAGCCTCATAGTGCACGGCGTAGGCCTGTATGCATACATCATCAGCCTGCTTTAAAATGTTGATGAGTGAATCGATGTCGTCATTCGTTTCGTAATTGATGACCTTTTCGATCTGGTCCAACACTTTGTCGTAATTAGGATGCTGTTCTTGTGCGGCTAAAGCCGTTGTAAAACAAAGTAATATTAAGAATACAAGTTTATGGACAAACCAAGGGCAAAATGATCGATAGGTAGCAGCGCTCATGGG
>JBCNPG010000387.1:0-3856 GCA_039593445.1 Pedobacter sp. | reverse complement strand
CATTCTTTAAATTCTTCGTATTTTAGGGCATCTGGCTTGATCATGAACCGTGAAAAATAATAATGGACGACCTAAAAATTGACAGTTGCCGGATTGCCGTGCCTCCTGGTTTCGAGGATATGTTTTCGCATTTCTATTTCGCGCAAAACAAGAGCCAGCAGCCTTTAACCAAAACGTTGCTGCCATCGTTCCAAACCATCATGGTATTTAATTTCGGTCCGCCCGCTTCGCTCCGCTCGACAAAGCAGCACGAAATTGAGGTTGAAAAATGCGTAGTGCTGGGTCCCATCAAGCAGGCATTTGATTACACTTTGCCCGTAGGTTCTAAAATTTTAGTGGCCAATTTCAAAGCTGATTCTTTTTACCGCTTTTTTGGCGATGCCTTGCTTCATCAATTTGAGCCCAGCCATCCCGATCAATTCCTCAGCGAAAACTGTTTTGATCACTTGTGGCATGAACTGCAGGTCCTGCAATCGCCAATGGCACAGGTTAATCGCCTGCTCGAGTTTTGCCGGCCTTACATCCGGCCAAGCCACAATACCGCAACGCTATTGGCCAATTTCGAAAGCCACGAACTCAATCCCATTAAAGCAATAGCCGATCAAACCCGGCAAAGCGAAAGAAACATCCAACTCAAGCAAAAAAAACATTTCGGCTACAGCGCCAAAGAAATCAACCGTTACCAGCGGTTTTTGCTAGCGGTTGAATTTATCGAACACAGCATAGCCAGCAACGTCAAGATCAATTGGTTTGAACTTGTAGATCAATTTGGTTATTACGACCAAAGCCAATTGATACACGATTTCAAACATTACCTTAACCTCTCGCCTACCCAATTCCTGAAATTCCAGCAAGACATCTGCAATCCCAAAAGCTAGTCGGTTTCGTTTTCTTACAATTTTTGCCCTCGTAGGCACGCTAATTTTGAGGTGTTAATTCATTTAAAACATTCGAAACATGAAACATCTCATCATTTATGCGCATCCCAATGCAAACAGCTTGAACCATCATTTTAAACAAACCATTGTTAACTTATTGGAAAAACAGGAGGATGAAGTGGTTGTCCGCGATCTTTACCAGCTCAATTTCGATCCAATACTTTCTTTGAGCGATATGGAAGGCCAAAGAAGAGGCATGGTAGCTGCCGATGTACAACAAGAACAGGATTTTATTACCTGGGCCGATCAAATAACGTTCATCTACCCAATTTGGTGGACAGGCATGCCGGCCATGATGAAGGGCTACATTGACCGCGTAATGAGCTACGGCTTTGCATATCGTTATGACCAGGGCGTACAAAAGGGCTTGCTTACCGGAAAAACAGCAGTGATTATCAACAGCCACGGCAAATCGCATAGCGAATACGAAGCCATAGGTATGGACAAAGCCTTGTCGCTTACTTCAGACAAAGGCATTTACACTTACTGTGGATTAACCATTAAGCAACATTTTTTCTTTGACCGAGCAGATCGGCCTGCGCCAGAAAGCGTTGACCTATGGACCAACCAACTGGTAGAGTCGTTTTCGGCAACAACAAAGCCTGTGCTGCAAACAGACTAAATGTTTATATTTATAGTCAAAATCAAGCAGTATGGTTAATTTATTAGGCACATCGATTTTAAAAACAAAAGGCCCGGAAAAACAATTCGTCTTTGCGGGTCTTGCTTTGTTAACGCTGGCATTGAGTCTATTAGCCGTTTTCCAGGATTTTTTGCAATCCAACTCCAACCAAAGCGCATTCTATTTTTCCGAAGCGCTTTTGTTCAGGTCTTTTTGGGTTTTAGCATTGCCCGTTGTTTTTATACAGGTTAGCGTATGGAGCAGCCAACTCCGATCAAAACCAACCACCCAACTGTTAACTAGCATTGCTGGAGGCGTTTTATTGCACCTGCTCCTATTCTCAGCTTTGGTTAACCTGCTCTCGGCCCTGTTTTTCGACCATACCTATGCTTTCGGTCGCGTTTTTTATTATTCAATCACCGAGGATCTATACAAATGCGTACTTATTTACAGCATTACCGCGGGCATTTACAGGTATTGGCCTGCATCAAAGCCTGAAGCGATCGAACCAACAGGCGTGCTGACCATTCAAGATGGCCGAAATTATATCGCTTTGCCTATCCAAGACATCATCTACATTCAGGCTGCAAGCCCTTACGTTGCCATACACACCACTGGCAGGCAGTACTTGCAGGCCACCAGCCTAAAATCGATACTGGAGGTGCTCGGCGAAGACCAATTTGTACGCATCCATAAATCGACCATCGTTAACCTAGCCGAAGTAGCGGGCTATCGTTCCAGGCTGAACGGCGATTATGATGTGCAACTTAAAAACGGTACCGAACTGAGATTGAGCAGAAATTACAGTTCTAACTTTCGCCGCTACTTCAAAATCCCCTCGGCTTAGCCCAAAAAATCATCAGGATAACCTATTTAATTTGGGACAACCATTTTGAGCGCAGAAGTTTGCCTCAAAAACCGATTATGTTTCAACACAACTTCATTGGCTATGTGGTAGCACTGGCCAGCCTTTTAACCTTTCAATCGTGCAACGGACAGAACAACAGCCCAAGCCCAAAAAACAATCAAACCATTGGTGGCTTTTGCGATGGTTGCGAATTGCTGTATGTAGGCATGCCTACTCAAATCAACCCTGTCGACACCAGTGCGGGTTGGCACGAGAAAGGACAAAAACTACTCGTTACCGGAACTATTTATCAACTAGACGGTAAAACGCCCGCAGCCAATGTGATCCTCTATTATTGGCAAACCGACAATGACGGCTACTATTCGCCACGGCCAAATCTCGACAAGCGCGCCAAACGCCATGGCCATATCAGAGGCTGGGTAAAAACCGATGCCAAAGGCAAATACAGCATCTATACCGTGCGTCCGGCTCCCTACCCCAACGATACGATGCCCGCACATATCCACCTGGCTGTGAAAGAACCTAACATCAGCAAAGAATACTACATCGATGAGCTCGTATTTGACGATGACCCCTTACTAACCGGTAAAAAAAGAAGACTGCTCGAAAACCGGGGCGGAAGTGGCGTTGTGCGGATTTTACTCAATAATCAGCTCCAAGTGGCCGTACACAACATTGTGTTGGGCCTGCATATCCCCAACTATCCGAAACAGCTCAAAACCGCTTCAAATTCTGGCTTGGCCATTGGCGAGGACAGCCCCTCCTTTACCCCATTTCATGCCTGGGGCCCAGACAAAGGCACCACTACCTGTCCGGTATGCAAATACGGCCGCTATCAGGGCTTGCTCTATTTTGTTGGGGATGCCCCAAACTGGGACGACATTAGAAAATGGCTGGTATTTTTAGAGCAGGAAAGCCAGCAAAGGAGCAAATACCTCAAAGTGTATTTCATCTACGGCAATTCGAAAAACTATCGCAAAGCTGATCGGCAAAAAGAACTGGAACAACTAGGCACTTCGCTTCGCTTGCAGCACCTTGCACTCACTTTTGTGCCTTCGCTCAGCGACAAAAAAAGCGAAGTGGCCTTAAACAACATCAATCCCAGCGCAAAAAACACTTTTATTCTTTATCAGCACCGAAATATTGTGGCCAAATTTATTGGGCTAGAGGCCAATGCCATGAATTTCAAGCTCATCACAAGTGCCCTGAACCAACACAAAAGCGAATACGACCAATTGCCGGAGCCTATTTACCATTAGTACTTTTGTTGAAGAAAGCTTAGCTTTATGGGCAATGATCAATACCCAACGCCTCAAATTATTGCCCTTAAGCCATGCTCAATTGGCCAAATACATTGCCAACAATGGATCTTTGGAGGCCGAATTGGGCCTGAGCCTTCGCCCCGAGCGCATTTCTTCGGCCATGAGA
>JBCNPG010000386.1:0-3856 GCA_039593445.1 Pedobacter sp. | reverse complement strand
TACCCTGTTGGGCATTGGCAACGAATGCGGCAGCAAGCGCCGCAACTGTAAGTAAATATTTATTCATAGCCATTGTTTAATTGATGGGGTATAAAATTAAAAGGTTTAGCGCGTTCGTGTTTAAAGTACCAAGAATAATACATCTGCAGTGCTTACGCAAATCATGGGGCTATAAAATTAAAGCCGCTGTCTTCTGATCTTATTTCTGATTTAAAATCTTCTCAAATGCCTGCACCTTTTCACCAATTGCTCCTTCGGCAATAGGACCCGAAGCGTTGGCCACTACCCTTCCTTGGCTGTTGACCAAAAAATGGGATGGATAGCTATGAAACTCGAACACATTGTTTAAAATCGCCACTTCATCTTTGTTGAGATTCACAAATTCTGCATCAATGCCATATTTCTTTTTGACCGCCAACATATTTTCTTCGGTTGTAAAGGCCGAAAGAAACAAGAATTTAATTGGTTTACCTTTAAATCCCCCAATTAACCTGGGATAGTTCGGCATTTCGGCCATACAGGGTCCGCACCAATCTCCCCAAAAATCAATGTATAGGTTTGTGCCCTTGGTTTGCGTAAAGAGGCTGATCAACCTTTGTTTTAAGGAGCGGCTTGCTTTAAGCTTTTGCAAACGGTCTAGAATAGCAAACGAGGCGAAGCCATTGCTTGTTTTTGCTTTCTTTTCTATCAATTTTTGGCGGAGAAATGGGTTTGATATCGTCTTTACCTGTCTTTCCCAGGCCAACGTATCCTTTACAAAGCTGGCTTTATCCACCAGCACGTTGTAATGTAGCAGGTCTTTGCTTAGCCCGCTTGAAAATTTATCGATCTCATTCAAATATAAGTCGATCGAATTGCCTGCCTGCTTCTTTGCCAAATCATAAGCGGGATTGATATTGACCATAATCTCTTGGTCGGCACTTAACATTTTTAAGAATGCATAATAAGCCGAGTTGTTGAGGGCTGCTGGATTATCGATTGGGATCGCCTTAATCATCTTGAGGAGCTGGGATTGGACAATCTTGTCGTTTAACTTGCCTGCAAAAGGGAAGAACAAAATTTCAAACCCCACTTTGTATTGCAGCTCGTTTTTCTTCCAATTGATAAAAACCTGATCCTTAACCTGATGCTGTTTAACAAAAGCATCCAAGAAATTCAATTGCTCATTTAACTGCTCCATTTTACGGGCAGCATACAGGCTGTCGCCTTGGTTTTTATCGCCCATGTTTACCTCGCTGAATTTTTTCCTGGCAAATGCGCTGTTAAACTTGAACAAAAGATTGTTCAATGCGGCAAATTGCCCGAAAGCGACAACAGCGCCCTCGCTATTGCTTTCGTCGCTTATTTTGTCATTATTGATCTCCAACCTTATTGCAGTTCCGGGCTTTGCATAAAAATCGATAAATGCATCTTTGTAATTCAGCTGCATATCACCTTCAAAGGGTTGGTAAAGTTTAATCCAGAAATCTCCGTTTTCTTTAATTTGAATAGCCCTGCTGATGGGCTTTCCCCTAAGGTCGTAAGTAGAAAAGGTCATGAAATGGTCCTCCTGCCCGGGCTTGTAGCCAATAATCTTCCCGCTGACCTGCACGCTGTCTTTTTCGTTAAAGGGATTTGTCGCCGTTGGTTTTTGGGCAGTGGCCACATAAGAGCTGAGAATTGCGAATAGTAAAAGTCCTCGTTTTTTCATGAAGGAAGATGTAATTTTTCAACCTAAAGTAAACATAAAAACAGGACTGTAAAAATGCCTGCTAAAACTTAGGCAGCAACCTTGCCCTAAGCAACAAATGCCACCAAAGGCAGCATTTATTCGGTCGATTAAAATGGCGTTAAAAATCTCCGTTGGGTTGAGTGTTTGTGTACAGAATTGCACAAATTTGATGCCTATTCTGTCAAAAAAAACGCTAATCGGACAAAAAAATTAAGGAAAGCCAGGACAGAAAGATTATTTCTTTAATTACCAGCTCCTTAAATTTGAACAACCGCGTAACTTTAGACAAGAATAGATCATCTAACTAGGGCAAATTAAGCTATGCGCCATTTTAATCGACCTTTTTTGATAAAAACCGCCTACTTCATCAGACAACAGACCGGTACGCGTTAAAAAAATGTTAAAGGTGAGATCGACATACAATTTGTGCTTAACTTTATAGTTTTTAGTTTAAACCACAACCGCAAAATGCCTCTGGCCCTACAGCAGTCTTTTCATGAAAACACGAGCGACCACGAGCTGCTAAAACTGGTTGGCGCCAACAACCGTTTGGCCTTTACCGAGCTTTACAATCGTTATTGGGACAAGGCCTTTAGCGTGGCGATGCACCGTACTGCCGACGAAGATATTGCTGCAGAAATTGTGCAGGATATCTTTGTAAGCCTTTGGCAGCGCCGGGCAACCCTACAAATCAAACATGGTATAGCCACCTATCTTTCGGCCTCTATCAAATACAAAGTGATTAACCATTTGGCCAGCCAATACAAGCAGCAGCAGCATTTGGTTAGCCTGGCCAATTCGGCACCACAAAGCACCGACAGCACCAACGACTGGCTGGCCGAAAAAGAACTGCGCCGATTGTTAGGCGAAGCCATCAACCAATTGCCACCCAAGTGCAAAATGGTCTTTCTGATGAGCCGCGAAGAAAACAAGACCTACGCCGAAATTGCCGACGAACTGGGCATCTCCGAAAAAACCGTCGAAGCGCATCTTTCTAAAGCCTTAAGCAGTTTACGACAAAGCCTGAAAATTTCCCTGCCCCTGCTTTTGTTCCTGCTCGGAAAATAAATTTCATTGCCAACTAAGGGTATTGCCGTTCAGCATTGACTATATGTTAAAAGATGCTCGGCATACGTATGGAAAAACCCAACCCACAACTACAGGAACTGGCCTATAAATGGAAAAATGGCACGCTTACGCCCGAAGAAAAAATCCGTTTTGAGCAATGGTACACGAGCTTTAACGACGAAGAACTGTTGTTGAGCGACAGCAAGTATATTGATGCGCAACAATTGAAGGCACATATTAAAGCCAACATCGACCAGCAATTGGCCAAGGAAACAGCCCCGCCAAAAACTTTCAAGCTATGGCTTCGCATAGCGGCGGTGGCCGCCGTAGTGCTTGTTGTATTTGGAGCTACCCTATTTAGAGAGCAGATCCAAAACCTGTTCAATCCAGTGCAGCAACTGCAATTGGCGACCTTGCGTGGGCAACATCGTCAAATTCAGCTTGCCGATGGCACCAAAGTATGGCTGAGTCCAGCCACACAAATCAGCTATCCCGATGATTTTAGGGGCCATGAGCGAAAAATAGAAGTAATTGGCGAAGCCTTTTTTGAGGTCAAACACGATCCCAACCATCCCTTTGTGATCCAGTCGGGAGCGATGCGCACGATTGTATTGGGCACCAGCTTCAATGTTCGCGCCTATCCGGGTGCCAGCAAGGCCGAAGTAACGGTTGTAAGCGGCAAAGTTGGCGTTACGGCACAGCACAAAACCGAAATCATGACGGCCAACGAGCGGGTAACCTTCAATAAAACCGCGAAAGGCTTGGTTAAGGAGAAATACCCAGATGCCCAACGGTTTATCGAGCAACGGATCGGCCTGTTCAATTATAACGGTAGCCCATTGCTGGCGGTAAGCCAAGACTTGGAACGCCAATATGGCATAAGCATACAGCTAGCCCCTCCATTGTTGCACAAAGCTTTTTACGGACAGCTCAAAACCAGCATTCCCTTGCCACAAACTTTGGATAAGCTATCGGCTGTAATGGATATTACCTGGCGAAAAGAAGGCAAAACCTATTTACTGCAACCTAAAACCCCAAATAACAATTAACAAAAACACCACACACACAATGAAAAGC
>JBCNPG010000385.1:0-3870 GCA_039593445.1 Pedobacter sp. | reverse complement strand
GGTACGGGGTATTTTCAGAATCAATACCTCTTTAATCCGGCCATGTTAGGTCTCAATAATAACCAACTCAATATCAATGCGGCCTACAAACGCGAATCCACGGGTATAGACAATGGTCCCAAAACGCTTTATTTTACTGGCGATTATGCCTTTAACAATGGCATGGGCCTTGGCGTAAATGTGCTATCGGACAAAGTCGGACCATTAGCCACCACCCGAATGATGGCTAGTTATGCTTATCGGCTCCAGCTCGATGGCGATAAACAACAGCTCCATTTTGGGCTGGCGGCCGGAGGCGTTGTTGAACGCTTCAACACCATTGAGGTAACCGGAGATGGTTCGGATGAACTATTGTACAATTATAGCGACCGGAAAATGCGTTTTGAGGCAGATTTTGGTGTTGCCTACATTCGCGATCGCTTTACCGTACAAGCCACTTTGCCTAACTTGGTATCGGCTTTTGGCAATCAGGAGCGGAGCTCGCTCAGCCAATCAACCTTGTTCGCGGCCGCATCCTACCGCTTTAACCTGAGCGGAACCGACAAAGGTTCGATCAACCTTGAACCCAAAGTTGCCTTCAGAAGCTTTAAAACCTTAAAAAGTGTGATAGATTTGGGCGCCAACGCCGATTTTATGCAAAACCAGTTCAATGTGTATGCCCTGTACCATACCAACAAAAGCGTGACGGGCGGCATAGGTTTCAAAGCTTTGGATGCCTTACAGGTATCGGCTTCTTATACTTCAAGCAGCAACACTTTTAATGGAGGTTCGCTGGGCAATGCTTACGAAATAGGGCTTCGTTTTTATGTGCCTAAAAAATAAATTTCCCTACGAAAGGCAGGGGATGGCCCTGCCTTTCAAATATGCACCAAAGATTGTACCTTTATAATGCCTTTAGGTGTCTGTTACACCAAAACAAAGCTTATACCTTAACAATAGACCTATGTTAAATACTTCCTTTGGAACAGTTACTAAAACGATTAACCAATGTTTGAAAATAGGATTGCTGATCCTTTTTCCGGTTGTCGCTCCTGCACAGCAAGCTAAGATCGCTAAATTGACTTCCTTTGTCGACCCCATGATCGGGTCGGCCAAGCACGGCCACGTTTTTGTAGGTGCCAACGTACCCTATGGGGCGGTACAGCTCGGCCCCAATAACATTTTCGAAGGTTGGGATTGGTGCAGCGGTTATAACTACAGCAGCAATAACATTACCGGCTTTGCACATACCCATTTAAGCGGTACCGGAATTGGCGATTTGGGTGATATTTCGATCATGCCCGCTACTGGAAAAGTGCTGTTGGAAAAAGGGAAAAAAGATAATTTGGAACTGGGCTATGCCTCTACTTTTTCGCACGATAAAGAAGTGGCCAAAGCAGGCTATTACAGTGTTTGGCTAGATCGATATAGCATTAAGGCAGAGCTTACGGCAACCGAGCGCGTAGGTTTTCACCAATACACCTTTAAAGCGGGAAGCGAAAACCCGCATTTGATGCTCGATTTGGTAGAAGGAATAGGCTGGGATAGTCCGGTTGCCTCGAGTCTTAAACAGCTGGATGCCTACACTTTGGTGGGCTACAGAAACTCCAAAGGCTGGTCGGCCGATCAGCGCCTATACTTTGTCATCAAACTATCGCAACCCATCAAAAACTTGAAGATTTACAGCAGCAACCAGCCACAACAAGGTACTGATGTAAAGGGCAAGGAGCTCAAAGCCGTCATCGATTTGGCGAGCCTGCCACAAAATAAGATTCAGGTTAAAGTGGCACTTTCGCCGGTTAGTATCGACAATGCCATCCTGAACCTTAAAACAGAGCTGCCGGGCTGGGATTTTAGCGCTACGGTTAAACAAGCCGATGCCAAATGGGAAAAACAATTGCAAAAGGTAAAAATAGAAGCCAACACAGCAACCAAAAGAGTTTTTTACACCGCGCTTTACCATACCATGGTGGCACCTTCGCTGTTTAACGACGTGAACAAAGACTACCTCGGCACCGATAAAAAGGTTTATAAAAACGCGAGCTTTAATAACCTGACTACTTTTTCGTTGTGGGATACCTATCGTGCCGCACAGCCTTTGTTTACCATTTTGCATCCAGAAAAAGTTTTGGACGTTATCAATACCATGTTGGCCATTTACAAACAACAGGGCAAATTGCCGGTCTGGCATTTAATGGGCAGCGAAACCAATACCATGATCGGCTACCATGCGGTTCCGGTTATTGTAGATGCCTATTTGAAAGGCTACAGGGGTATTGATGTGAACCTGGCTTACGAGGCAATCAAACAATCGGCTATGCAAAAAACAGACGGGATCGAGTATATCCAGCAGCTCAAGTACATTCCGGCCGATAAGGTAAACGAATCGGTGGCCAAAGCCCTAGAATATGCCATAGACGATTATTGCATAGCACAAATGGCATTAGCCTTAAACAAAAAAGAAGACTATACCTATTTTACCAAAAGGGCTAAGCTGTATCAGGAATATTTTGATCCGCAAACCCAATTTATGCGTGGCAAATTGGCCGATGGCAATTGGCGCACGCCTTTTAGTCCGTTTGCCTCCAAACACCGCGAAGACGATTACACCGAAGGAAATGCCTGGCAGTACATCTGGCTGGTGCCACACGATGTAGAAGGATTGGTTAAGCTATTTGGCAGCGAAAAATCATTCGTTACCAAACTCGATTCGCTATTCAGCGTTCCGTTCCAGTTCAGCAAGGAAAGCTCTCCCGATATCTCGGGTCTCATTGGCAATTATGCGCAGGGCAACGAACCTGGGCATCATATTCCTTATCTGTACAATTATGTGGGCCAGCCTTGGAAAACAGCCGATCTGGTGCGCCAAATAGACCGCGAATTTTATACCGATAAACCCGATGGCTTGTGTGGTAATGAAGATGTAGGGCAGATGTCGGCTTGGTACATTTTTTCTGCCATGGGCTTTTATCCGGTCAATCCTGCAAATGGGGCCTATGTTTTTGGTTCGCCTTTGCTTAACGAGGCCAGTATTGCCTTGCCGAGCAACAAAAAGTTCAACATCAAGGTAACGAATAACAGCGCGTCCAATAAATACATTCAAAAAATAACGCTTAACGGAAAGCCCTATACCAAAAGCTATATTTTGCACAAAACCATTATGGCAGGTGGCAATTTGCAGATTTACATGGGCAGCAAGCCATCAACAACTTTTGGAGTGGCCTTGGCCTACAGACCAATCTCTAACCTCTCGCATTAGGCTATGAAGAACAGCTATCTATTTTTGGTTTCGCTCTTAGGCCTGTTATTGGCTTCGCCTGTCTTTGCCCAGCAACGTTACGAACTTAATTCAGACTGGTATTGTGCCAATATCAACGAAGTGAAAGCCAAGGGAGAACAGCTATCGCAAGCTGATTTTCCAGTTGATACATGGATGCGGGCCACGGTGCCGGGAACGGTACTTACCACCTTGCTCAACAACAACAAAGTGCCAGATCCATTTTATGGCATGAACAACAAGCTGATTAAAGACGTTTACCATACCGGCAACGCTTATTACACTTATTGGTTTGTCAAATCGTTTGAACAGACAGCCCAAGGCGATGAGCAGGTGTGGCTACAATTTAGGGGCATTAACTATAAGGCCGAAATATTTCTGAATGGCAAAAAAGTAAATGCCAAAACCCATGAAGGCATGCACCTGCGCCAGCAATACAATATTACCAAGCTATTAGCCCCTAACGGCAATAATCGTTTGGCGGTTTTGGTTTATCCACCTGATTTTCCCGGCGACCCGAACGGCGGTCAAGGCGGTGAGGGCACCATTGCCAAAGGTCTTACCACCCAATATACGGCCGGCTGGGACTGGATTCAGCCCATCAGAGATCGAGT
>JBCNPG010000384.1:0-3883 GCA_039593445.1 Pedobacter sp. | reverse complement strand
ATTGGTCAATGTTGCCATCGTGCTCATCACCATGCTCACAGTGAGTATACAAAGCCTAAAGGCAGTAAAATCGAAGCCCGTGGATGTGCTTAAGTACGAATAGCCCAGATCAACTCAAACATCCGTTATGCTCAAGCTG
Source organism: Pedobacter sp. (assembly GCA_039593445.1). Classification (GTDB taxonomy): domain Bacteria; phylum Bacteroidota; class Bacteroidia; order Sphingobacteriales; family Sphingobacteriaceae; genus Pedobacter. Next base: position 3,744 of record JBCNPG010000384.1, on the reverse strand, counting down.
AACCTAAAAATCGCTTTTCGGAACCTCATCAAAAACAAGGTGTATGCCCTAGTCAACGTAACTGGCCTGGCCTTGGGTTTGGCCGGACTGATCTTCGTATTGCTTTATGTAAACCACGAAAAGAGCTACGATCATTGGGATCCGGAACTGAAAAAGGTATATCAGTTACAGGAACTCGATTTTTGGGCCATCAAAGAGGGTAAAAAAGAATGGATGGACAGGGCCGATCTCCGTATTCCAGAGCTGATCAAGGATAAGCTGCCTCAGCTTGAGGATGTTGCTTTTTTTAATGCTTCTGGACAGCAATCCGTTATTTTGGCCGACAACAATCCGTTTATGCAAGAGGGGATTGTTGATGCCAACGATAGCTTTTTTTCGGTTTTTCCTTTCCGTTTTATCTATGGCTCGCCAGAAACTGCTTTAAGCAAGCCGGGCAATGTAGTTATCAAAGAGAGCGTGGCTTTGAAGTATTTTGGGAAAATCAATCCGGTTGGCAAGACCATCAAGATCAACCAGCAGAATTGGACAGTTCCAGAAACCTATTTCGTTAGTGGAGTGGTGGCCGATCCCGTAACGCCAAGTAGCGTTGACTTTCAGCTCATCAAGCGAAGCGTCAGGACTTTCCCGTTAAATGACAACTTCTATTCTTTTGCTACCGTATTTGTAAAGATAAAAGACCAACAAGCTGACGAATTGCTAAACCGTACCTTGCAAAACGTGTATTACGATTTTAAACTTGCCTTATTTAAACGGCAAAAAGTGGCTGTTGCAGACTATCTTCAACATGGCCTTAAGCCATCGGCCCGCTTGGTACCCCTGCATCAAATCCATCAAGAGCCCTTAACAGGAAAGAGTTGGCTAAGCCTGATCAAGCCGGTTGTTTTATTGTCGGCTTTGTTGCTTTTGATTTCTATCATCAATTTTGTGAATATGTTTACGGCCCAGGCCGTATCGAGAGCCAAAGAAGTGGGTATTAAAAAAGTGATCGGTGCCAACAGAAAATCGCTGATTCTTCAGTTTTTGATAGAAACCTCTTTGCAGTGCCTGTTTGCCTTGTTGCTGAGCACGGTTTTGTTGGAAGGCTTTTTGCCATACCTCAACCAGCTTTTTAACCTCGATTTATCGCTTTCATTTAACCAAAATAACTTTATTATCGTTGCAGAACTTTTGTTATTGCTTTTTTTGGTTGTTCTGATGGCAGGAACCTATCCGGCATTCTTCCTGTCGGCTTATCGGCCCCAAAATGTTTTAAAAGGCAATTTTGGCCACAGCCATCAAGGCAAAACACTAAGAAATTTACTGGTAGGGCTTCAGTTTGTGATTGCAGTTGGTTTTTTGATTGGCATCATGGTCATTTCGCGACAGATGCAGTACTTGGAAAATAGGGATCCGGGCTTTAATGCCAATGCCGTTATCCATATCAAGGCTATATTTGATAAAAGAATAGCCACGCAGCTTAAAAACATAGACGGGGTGAAATACGTAGGCAGCAACGACGGAATGATCAGCCTAAATCATGAACTCACCGGCAGGTACAAATACAAAAACGAATCGAAGGAATTAAATACTGTCCTGGTAAACTTTGAAGGCTTGCAGGCTCTTGACGTCAAACTGCTGAAAGGCCGTTTATTCGACAGCCATCATGCACAAGACAGTTTGGGTACCGTGATTTTAAACGAAAGCCTCGAAAAAGCCTATGGAGGCAATATGGTAGGTAAGTTTATTGAGGTGAATGATAGTTTGCCTGCGCAGGTGGTAGGAGTAATCAAGGATATACAAGTAACAGGCTTTGAAACCAGGATTTTGCCAACGGTCTATACGGCAGCCAATAACAATGCCACAGGCTATCCAAACCATGGTGTAAACTATGTTGTAAAATTCGACCAGCAAAAGCAAAAAAGCGTATTGGCAGCCATCAACGAGGTTTGGAAGCGCCAATATCCGGCATTTCCGCTAAGTTATACCTATATCCAAGACGATTTAAGCAAGGTGCTGGTGGTGCATCAACGCTTTAAGGAGATGGTGAAACTGTTTTCGTTTTTGTCGATTTCACTTTCGCTAATTGGCCTGTTTGCGCTGGCCGCATTTTTAACCAAGCAACGGACCAAGGAAATTGCCATCAGAAAGGTTTTGGGCGCCGACCACCGAACGCTGTTCCTCCTGCTCAACAAAAATTATGTATGGCTAATGATTGTGGCCAATGTAATTTCCTGGCCCTTGATTTATATCGCGGTTAGCTATTGGCTCAGTGGTTTTGCCTATCGGATCGATCTGCCGGTTTTGCCCTTTGCTACCGCTTTTGGCGTTTCTATTGCCACCACCATCCTCACCGTCAGCATCCAGGTTAAAAATGCCGTTATGGCCAAGCCGGTTGATGCGTTGAAGTATGAATAGTCGGTTTTCAGTTGGCAGTTTTCAGTTGGCAGTTTTTGGGCTATAATTCGCAAAAACAATGCATAGATACTTGTTGGTGTGCTTAGGTTACCTGAGGTCCCTGAGGTGGTGTGAAATGTATGATCGGTTTCAAGTTTCCAGTTTTCGGTTGGCAGTTAGTCCCAACAATAGTAGCAATTAACCATCCTGTAATCGAACCAATAACCTAACTTTGTGTCATGCAAAGAACTTTCGTCGATCAGTTGGGCAATGAAATCACCATTAACTACCCGCCAAAGCGTATTGTGTCCATCGTGCCTTCCCAAACCGAGCTCTTGTTCGATTTGGGCCTTGATGAAGAGGTAATCGGCATCACCAAGTTCTGCATCCATCCGATAGCGAAATTCGCTACCAGGGCAAAAGTAGGGGGGACAAAAAAACTGCGTATCGACGAAATCAGGCGGCTGCAACCCGACCTCATCATCGGCAACAAAGAAGAAAACACCCAGGCCGAAATCGAATTGCTCATGCAGGAATTTCCGGTTTGGATGAGCGACATCTACAACCTCGAAGATGCGGTGGACACCATCAGGCAGATAGGAGAACTCGTTAACCGCGAACCCGAAGCGGCCTATCTTAACCATCTCATCAATGCCGGCTTTAACGATCTACAGGCTTTGGCGCTAACCAAGGGCATTCACCAAAACGTGGCCTACCTCATTTGGAAAGATCCTTACATGTTGGCGGGCAGAGATACTTTTATTGATGATATCTTGAGGAAGATTGGCCTCAGCAATGCCATTAGCCAAAGCCGCTACCCGGCCTTAACCCTTGAAGAACTACAAACTTTAAACTGCCAACTGGTTTTGCTCTCTTCAGAACCCTACCCATTTAAGGAAAAGCATATAGAAGAACTGCAGGAAGCCTTGCCTCAGGCCAAGGTTTTGCTCGTAGATGGCGAGATGTTCTCCTGGTATGGCAGCAGGCTCGTGAAAGCCGTACAATACCTGTTTCATTTCCAGCAGCAATTAGCGGATCTTTAGCCACCAACAGCAAACATGAAAGCTACTTTTACTATATCGATCGACTTTAAATGGATAAGCCGATCATAAAGAGCTTTTTTTTCTTTAAAGCTTTTTTGCGCTAATTGGTTAATTCACTTTGAGTTAGTATGGAAATTATAGGTAAAAAAGGGTAGAAACCTGTTTTTTTGGATATTTTTTTGAAATAAATTCGAATATTTTTTTGGAGAATTAAAGGTAAACGCTATCTTTGCAATCCAAAATAAATCCTAAATAACTGCGGAAGTGGCGTAATTGGTAGCCGCACCAGACTTAGGATCTGGCGCTTCACGGCGTGGGGGTTCGAGTC
>JBCNPG010000383.1:0-3907 GCA_039593445.1 Pedobacter sp. | reverse complement strand
TGACAGATAGTTATTGAACTGATGGTTATTGATGTCGCTGAGGCCCGTGGCGGGCAGATTACGCCGGATATCCCGCAGGGCCGTTGGGTTTGCCCCAGTGGCATGCCATTTCGTCGAAAAAATGGAGGCCAGTTGGTCGAAAAATTACAGGCGTTCGTCGAGAGTTACCCCTTGCTGGTATAATACGGCCATTCCTGGTGCAACCTTTTTAAATTCTTGCAGTCTTATTTACGAAACCAGCCTGATAGAGGGCGGTTCACAAAACCAAAAAATAACAATTATAACAACAACGATTTTAAAAAAATAAGAATATGAAAACTGCTATCAAAACTTTATTCGCCATCGCTTTAACCACCGTATTATCAACTACAGTTGCTTCAAGCGTTAAAGCTGCCGACAACAATACCATCACTGTATTATCGGAAGTTAAAAAAGTAAACAAAATTAACGTATCTGGAAACGTAGAAGTGATCTTGGTACAAAGCCCTAACGAAAGCGTGAAGGTTTACGACAACTACTACGCAAAAAATGCATTGGTACAACAACAAGATGGCGAGTTGCGCATCAGCTCGTTCAACAAAGAAACCTTAACTGTTGTCGTTTATGTGAGCAACTTGTCGTCGATCTCGGCATCGGACAATGCAAAAGTGAGCACTTATGGCAAATTCAATGCCTTGAGCCTGGATGTAAACCTGAAAGACAACGCGGTTGCCAATTTGAATACCAATACCATCAACCTAAACAGCAATTTGAACGGACAGGCCAACCTAACCTTGGCTGGTTCAACTTCTACCTACAATGCCACAATGGGCAGCGTAGCTAAAGTAAACCTTGATCAGTTTGCTGCCGAAAACACCAACATCCAGTCGCAGAACGTAGTGGTTGCCAAAACCGTTACCACACTTAACGATATTGATGCCGGCGATTTGGTTACCCTATAAAATTCATAATCCATCATAAATTTAGTTTAGTTTTTAGTTTAGTTAAGTAAAAAAGCGGATGGATGTCCGCTTTTTTTATGCCTTCACTTTTCATGGATCATCAGTACGGCAAATAATGCGTATCTTTAGCTATTTTGTTTCCTCGTCCATTAACCCAATAGCCATGAAATTCTCTTATTCGCTTAAACAAAAAACCAAAATTGCCTTGTTGCTCTTCTGCATTATGGCCTGTACCATTTTAATCAGGGTATTGGAAGATAAGAGCATTAAGGATATGGGAACCTCTTTTGTTTCGATGTACAACGATCGTTTGGTGCCCGCTACCGATCTGTTTATGGTGGCCGAAAAAGTACATGCCAAACGACACTTATTGGCTAGCCAGGCAGCCTTGCACACCCCTGCCGAACTGCAGCAATCAAAAAAAATAGACCAAAGCATCGATTCGCTACTGGACAAATATGCCAAGACCTTTTTGGTTAAAAGCGAAAAAAGCCAATTGCAAAGCCTCAAAAACAGTTTGGCTCAAAGCAGGGCGATAGAAAAACGATTAGTAGACCCAAACCTTAACCCCACTGATCTCGAATTGGCCAAGAAATCCTATGCGCAGATTTCGGCACAGCTGTTGGCCCTCACCCAAATCCAAAACAAGGTAGGCAACGAACTGATGACCGAATCAAAAGAGATTTTAACCGGAAGCCAGTTCTATTCTGCAGTTCAGTTTGCCTTGGCCATCGTGATCGGTATTTTGATTGTGTCGATTATTTTTGCTTCGAATGTATTGAAGGTAAACCAGGAGAAGTTTAATTTGAATTAGATACTCGGATCAAGTATTTTTAACCCCCTTGCTCTGCGATTATTTGCTTATGGATTGGCATATGCCTTCAATACTTTGCGCATCATGTTGTTTGCTGGCCAAATTTCTATTTTATAATAATCGTTTCCTTCGTCGCCATCAACGGTAGCTAAGCCTGCGCTATAGACCCTAATCCGATAAAATCCAGGATCCAATTCAATCTCTAACGCTACATCGGGATTTGGGCAGCTCAATAATTGCAGTGTTCCGGACTTTAAAAATATCCCGCCTTCAACAATATGGTCATGTTTGTTTATGTCTATCTCGTTATTAGCCACTTGTAAAATTTCTAGCTCTCCCTTTATTGGACCATAGCATTCCGTCCCTATGCCAACTATGCCCTCTTCCATCGCCAATCTATCATGATAAGCCTCCGCAGTCCAAAATGAAGCTGAATCCGTCCTGCCCGGGCTTAATTTATCCTGAACATAAAATTGATTGTATGCTGTGTAAAAATCTAGCTTGTATTTCATTGTATCTTAGTGCTGTTGCGCTTCTTGGTTTTGACCAAGAATTTAAATGCTTTATTAAATCCAATCAAAAATATATACAACTAGCCTAGCCCCTTATCTTAAAACTAGACTTTTTCAATGACTCAGCTAGCTTTGCTAGAATAACCACAAACAATTGACCCCTTTTCTCCATAGATGACCTAATGGCTAGTTCTGTAGCAACCAAATTATGCTGTGATCGCCTGAAATTGGCCGGAAGAGTCAATCAAATTGGATTGTCCAACTTAGACATCGGGGTTATAAATCCATACCAACGAGAGGTCTATTTCAGTTTGACGTATCCTGAAGTATAATAAATTTATCATTAAGGCAATATTTAAGCAAAATTAACCTCCTATTTAATTTTTGGTTGGTTTTGATGTCGTGTACGGTCAAAGTATATTGGCTTTGCTCCTTTCCATTAACAATCCGAAGATAACCTATATCCTTATTTTCATTGTTGCTAATAAGACTGTTGATATTGCCGAATCTACTTGTAACTTCTTTGAAAGAACTGATTTTTCCTGAATTTTCTAGCTCAAACAGCATAAAATAAGACACCTGCACTCCCGAACCCGATGCTGACTGACTTTTTCCTATAAAGCATAGATACTTCTTACCATAATTATATACCCAGTATACAGCTATTGAATAAGGATCTATTTTGTTTTGTAGGATGAACGTCTGTTTACCCAAGGTTACAACGTCTTTCTTGCTATCCCCATAACTTGTATATTCAATTGAAAGCAATGCTTCTTTAGTAATAAACTTGGCTAAGTATTTTCCTGTTACTTCATCCTGCTCTATGTAAGCAAAATCTCCTTGTACTTTCCTATGTTTCAAGCTAGGGCTAGCAAAAGCACTATAAATCTCATCAATACTTTTTGTTTGTTGCCCTTTTATAATAATGCTTTCTTTACTTTCCTTTTGCTCCAGCTTTCTAACACAAGAAGAAAGAATAAAAAAGAGAATAAACATTTTGCATATAATCATCTTTTTCATAATCAGTTTTAATATTTCGGTGCCCCAGTAGCTTTGATGAATGCCTGTGTCTTTTTCATAAATGTTGTCCCTCCCTGGGCCGCTGTGGTTTCCCAAGTATAGGAGTAATTCCCTCTAACGCCTGTAGCTTTGCCACTTTTATTGTAATAGTATGTAATAACCGGCGCCCCTTTTACCATTTTATTCCCTAAGGATTGCATATCATGACTTGGCTCGGTAAATATCAGCCCTCCTGTGGCTCTCTTTTTCGCGTTAGAACCTATATCCGATCCTGCCCAATGCGTAGCTCCATTTGAATAATCAACCCCTCCATTTACAGCATTTATTGCTCCAGCTATGGCCGTTTGCATAAATGTTCCATTTCTTTCTCCTTTAGTTGCACTATTGAATTGGTCGGTTCTTGAATTGCCATCCGTTGCGGCAAACGCAAATCCATCAATTGTTGAAGAGATAGTAGCATTACCTCTTCTGGTTTCTTTATTATTAATTATCGGCCTAGCAATACCTCATGCGGCAGGGCGCCCGCTGTCAGCCCCATCGACTGGCGGCCGGTGGTCAGCGATTCATCGACCAGAATGCAGTGTTCGGGCATGGCGGCGGCCAGCGCATGGGCGATGCTG
>JBCNPG010000382.1:0-3911 GCA_039593445.1 Pedobacter sp. | reverse complement strand
CTTCTTTTTATCCTTCATCGCTCTCTCTCTTTCCGTAAATGCCCAACAGCAGGAACTTTCTAAGGTTTGGGTGGCCGATTTGGGTAACGGAACGTACAAAAATCCGGTGCTTGATGCCGATTATTCCGATCCGGATGCCATTCGGGTAGGCGACGATTTTTATATGGTTTCATCCAGTTTTGATGCCGTTCCGGGTTTGCCTATCCTGCATTCCAAAGATCTGGTCAATTGGACCATTATCGGTCATGCGCTCAAAAGACAGCCCCCTTTCGAACATTTTGCCAAAACGCAGCATGGCAATGGGGTTTGGGCGCCCGCCATCCGTTTCCATAACGGCGAATTTTACCTCTATTATCCAGATCCCGATTTTGGGATTTACCTGACCAAGGCCAAAAATCCTGCCGGACCATGGTCGGCGCCTATCATGGTAGAAGCGGGCAAAGGCTTGATAGACCCTTGCCCTCTGTGGGATGATGATGGCAAGGCCTATCTCATACACGCCTATGCCGGAAGCCGTGCAGGCATCAAAAGTATCGTTGTCGTAAAGCAGATGAATGCTGCTGGTACACAAACTATCGACGAAGGCAAGCTGGTTTACGATGGACACGAATTAGATCCCACCCTCGAAGGCCCTAAATTTTATAAGCGCAAAGGCTATTATTACATTTTTGCACCGGCTGGAGGCGTAGCTACCGGTTGGCAATTGGTGTTGCGGTCTAAAAATATCTACGGCCCTTACGAACGCAAGGTGGTCATGGATCAGGGCAAATCGCCAGTCAACGGTCCACACCAAGGCGCATGGGTCGACACGCCTGGTGGCGAAGATTGGTTCCTGCATTTTCAGGATAAAGAAGCCTATGGCCGCGTAGTGCACCTGCAGCCAATGAAATGGGTAAACGATTGGCCGGTCATTGGCCAAGATCCTGATGGCGACGGCAAAGGCGAGCCGGTTTTAACCTATAAAAAACCCAAGCTTACCAAAACCTATCCCAAAGCTACACCAGCAGAAAGCGACGAATTTAATAGTGAGCAATTGGGTTTGCAGTGGCAGTGGCAGGCCAATCCCCTGGCAACCTGGGCTTTTTTAAATCCAGCTAAGGGAAGTTTAAGGTTATATTCGGCGAAAATGCCCGATAGCGCCAAAAATTATTGGGAAGTACCTAATCTCTTGCTCCAAAAATTCCCAACCGAACAATTTACGGCAACTGCCAAGCTAAGTTTTAGCCCAAATCCCAAACTCGAAAATGAAAAAACAGGATTGATCATTATGGGGTTAAGCTATGCCAATATTGCATTGAAACGTAAAAAGGACGGTATTTATTTAACTTATACCACCTGCAAAAATGCCGAAAAGGGCAAGGCAGAAAACGAACAGCTGGTTCAAAAGATCGATGCTCCACAGGTGTATCTGCGCGTCAAAGTGAGTACGGGCGCCAAATGCCAGTTTGCCTATAGTGTAGATGGCAATAAGTTTAGCGATGTAGGCGAGGCCTTTCAGGCCGAACCCGGCAAATGGATTGGTGCCAAAGTAGGCCTTTTCTGCGTACGCGACCAGCAAACCAACGATTCGGGCTATGCCGATTTCGATTGGTTCAGGATAGCCCCGTTTTAAATGCCTGCCACTTGATCAGTAATACGCAATACGCAATACTCATTACGCAACATCAACCCCATCGGTAACGATTGCGCAGTTATTTTCACAGATTTTATTTTATTCCTCTTTAAAACTCAGTAGACTTGTTATGACAAAGCCTCAAACCAAAGTAAACCGTATGGCAAAAATAAAAAAAAGCACAGTTGCGCTCTTGGCCTTTTTGGCCCTTGCACCTGGCTTGGCAAACGCACAGGCGAATGCCAAGACGGCTTATTCATTTGCCAACCTGCCATCGGTGGCCAAAACTTCTTTCAAGGCAGATACCTTTAACATCGTAAAATTTGGAGCCAAAAGCGATGGGTTGACCCTCAATACCCAGAGCATTAACCAGGCCATTGTAGCCTGTAGCCAAAAGGGCGGTGGTGTGGTGCTCATCCCAAAGGGAATGTGGCTTAGCGGACCAATAGAGCTGAAAAGCAATGTCAACCTGCACCTGCAGAAAAATGCCATTCTACAGTTTACCAAAGATTTCGACCAATACCCTTTGGTCGCCAGCAATTGGGAAGGCTTGCCTCAAATGCGCAACCAGTCGCCGATATGGGCTACTAACCAGCAAAACATTGCCATTACCGGATATGGCATTATCGATGGTGCCGGCGATGCCTGGCGCATGGTCAAAAAAGATAAGCTTACCGAAAGCCAGTGGAAGAACCTGGTTGCCTCGGGTGGTTTGGTCAGCGACGATAAAAAGACCTGGTATCCTTCAGAAAAGACCTTGAAAGGGTCAAAGCTTAAAAATCCGGGAGAAATTATACCAGACAAAACACAGGAGTTCTATCAATCCATCAAGGATTTTCTAAGGCCAAACCTCTTGGTTTTAACCTCATGCAAAAGGATTTTGTTGGAAGGCGTTACTTTCCAGAATTCGCCGGCCTGGAACCTGCATCCTTTAATGTGCGAAGACCTGACCGTGAGGAATGTATATGCCAAAAACCCCTGGTATGCGCAAAATGGCGATGGTATCGATATCGAATCATGTAAAAACGTATTGATCGAGGGCAGTACCTTTGATGTAGGCGACGATGGCATCTGTATCAAATCCGGTCGCGATGCGGCAGGCAGAAAACGGGGCATGCCCACCGAAAACGTCATCGTTCGCAACAGTACCGTTTACCATGCCCATGGCGGTTTTGTAATCGGCAGCGAAATGTCGGGCGGTGCCAGGAATATTTTTGTCTACGATTGTTCGTTTATAGGTACAGACATCGGCCTTCGCTTCAAAACAACCAGAGGCAGGGGAGGTGTGGTAGAAAAAATCTTTGTCAAAAACATCAACATGAAAGACATCATTGGCGAAGCCATTTTGTTCGATATGTACTATGCGGCGGTAGACCCTGTGCCATTGAGCGGAGAGAAAAGAGACGCGCCCAAAGTGCAGCTGCTGCCGGTTACCGAAGAAACGCCGGTATTCAGGGATTTTCACATCAGCGATGTGGTATGCGACGGCGCGGCTAAAGCCATTTTTGTACGAGGCCTGCCCGAATTGAGCATCAGCGATATCACCTTGGATAATTTGAATATCAGGGCCAAGGAAGGCATCGATTTGCAGGAAGCCAAAAATATCAGCTTAAATCGTGTAAATTTAATGGTGGCCCAGGCCAACCCATTAATCAATATACAAAACGGAAATAACATCAACCTTAAAAACATCAATTACAATTCTGCTCAATTGCTTTTCCGCATCAGCGGCGATCGCAACAGTGCCATTGTAAGCTCGGGTTTAGACAGCGGTAAGGCGCAGCAAAAATCAGAGTTCGTGGCCGGCGCGGCAGAAAAGTCGTTACAAATCAACAAGTAGCATGAAGAAACAGCCTTTTTTAAAGTACTTCGCATTAACCGCTTTCGCAGGTCTGACTTTGCAGGCCAATGCCCAAACCCAACCGCTGTCGCAACAAATGGCAACCACTGTGATGGAAATTTGGAAAGATTCGCTCAACCTCGATCCAGCCAATCCCAAACCCGTTAAATGGGCTTATGATCAGGGAGTAATCTTAGAAGGCATAGATGGAATTTGGAAAAGGACTGCCAACAACGAATATTTCAAATACATGCAAAAAAGCATGGATTTCTTTGTAACCAAGGATGGCAACATCAACCGTTACAAGCAAGCCGATTACAATATCGACAATGTAAAAAATGGCCGCTCGCTGCTCACCTTGTACAAGGTAACCGGACAAAGCAAATATTTTAAGGCGGCCACTTTGTTGTGGGACCAGTTGCAGCAGCAACCACGTACCAAAGAGGGCGGTTTTTGGCA
>JBCNPG010000381.1:0-3923 GCA_039593445.1 Pedobacter sp. | reverse complement strand
GTCGGCTTCGTTTAAGATGACGTTTTTGTAGTTGATGAGCCTAACTAGGCTTCGGGCCGTACTTTCGTCGGGTAAGGCCGTCATTTGTCGGTCGAAATTCCAAAGCCTTTTGTCTATGGAGCCATAAGTAATGTCGAAAGCCCCATCAGTAATTGATGAAATGCGCAATGCGCGTTGGACCAAGTCGAAAACCTCACGGTCTACTTTTACTGGGGCAATCCCGGCTTGGGCATTAACCTGGTTGGTTTGGCTCTGTTCGTCAAAAGTAGTGAGCAAGCGTTCGATTCTCCTGATTTCGGCTATGGCCAACTCGATTTTGGCTTCGGCCCATGCCTGATCTGGTCCAACCACCGTAATCTCGAAGCGGTTTCCCATTAGTTTTTCTGCCTTTTTAAAGGCCTGGAGTATCGGAATGGCGCTATCTGTTGGCATCGCAAAGCTGTTTTACTTCGTTGGCGAAAGCTTGGGCATTTTCATCGGGCAAACCGTCCCAAGCCTTGATTACTTTGCCATCGGCATTGAGCAAGACGGTGTAAGGGAATTTTCCAGACGCATTGTAGGTATCGGCGAGTGCCTCGTTTTGCTTTTTAACGTTGGGCGCCAGCTGGTTTTTCTTGCTCCGTGGGAAGTCTGCATTAACCATCACCAGGTTTTTGCCGGCCATTTCCAAAAATGAGGCGTCGCCAAAGATTTCCTTGTGCATGCGGATGCAGGGGCCGCACCAATCTGAACCCGAAAAGTTCAGCAAAATAAGTTTGTGGTCTTGCTTGGCCGTTTTCTTGGCATTTTCAAAATTAGGCTCCCAAGCTGTAAAGGAAGCAATAAGGAAGTAGCAGGCAATCAGCAAAAGATTTTTCATATGGTGTATTTAACGTTATTTATTTCAATTTATGTTCAGACTAAGCGACTAGTTTGGCAATGCCAAAAGCGGCAGCAGCGGCTAGCAAGCCGATTAAGGTTACCTTCAATGCACCGGCAATAGGACGCTGACCAGTGATTTTGCTTTTGAAATAGCCAAAAACAAAAAGACAGATGGTGGTTAGCAAGGCGGAAACAACTAGGCCATTAGCCGGGGTATCGGTAAAAAAATAGGCCGACAAGGGCAACAACCCACCGATAAAGTAAGCCGTTCCAATGGTGAGCGCCGAGTTTCGGGCCCGGTTCGCATTCGGTTTTTCCAAACCCAGTTCAAACTTCATCATAAAATCTACCCACTTGTCCTTGTCGCGGGCTAATTCATTGGCCAGCAGTTCCTGCCCGCTTTCGCTGATGCCGTAAGCGGCGAAAATGTCTTTAATTTCCTGTTTCTCTTTTTCGGGCACATGGGCCACCTCGTCATATTCTCTTTTCAGCTCGCTTTCGTAGTGCTCTTGTTCGGTTTTCCCGGCCAGGTAACCACCCAGTCCCATGGCAATGCAACCAGCCACGATTTCGGCTATGCCTGCCGTAATCACAATGGCATTGCTGCTTACCGCGCCGCTCAGGCCGGCCGCCAGTGCAAAGGGCACAGTTAGCCCATCGCTCATCCCGATTACTACATCGGTAATGAAATCGGAGCTCTTGAGGTGCTTTTCGTGGTGATTGGTCATCATATTCAGTTTTTGAGCCCTCCGTTAATCATATCAGAAACAATTCCCTTTTTATCCTTGTTCTCGGCCAAGTAAACCCCGCCAATATGCAATACGATAAAGCCAAGGATAGGGTACATGCAAAATCCGTGGATTTCTTTCAGTGAATGGCTGAAGGCCCTGTCAAGGCCGAGTTCGACTTTAAAGGCGATGGTAAGGCCCGTGGCCACCATGACAAAAAGCAGTGCATAAAAGAGAAGATAGAGCGATTTGATGCCCAATTCGTACCTGGTTTGGCTTTTAACAGCTTGGTTAGACAGGTAGCGTTTTAAGGTGAGCTTAAAATTCTGGATAAAGCTATAATCCTTTTGGGCAGCTATTTCTGCAATAATTCGATAAAGGAATAGCGCGGCCAAGGCGTAGCCAAAATAAATGTGTACATCCCAAACCTGGTCTTCGAGGCCATGCGCTACCGACCTGGCTTGTTGCTGCGAAACGTTGGCGCCAGCATTGACCAACTCTTTTTGAATAAAGCTGCTGCTCGAACCACCATCGAATAAAGTAGCATTGACCAGTACGGTTATCAGCGATCCGGAAATGACCAATGTATTGGCCCAGTGCCAAAAACGGGTTTTGGACGAGTATTTAGGTGCGTTTGTTTGGGAGCTTGCCTTCATATCCAATAAATTTAGTGTTAAAATATGAAGACATTCTGAAGAAGATAACAGAAACTTGAAAGCTGGAATTCTTTTCTAGAAATTGACTTTAGTTTGATTAATTTGGTATTGTTTAATTAAAAAGCGGAAATATCATGGGCTTAAGCATAGCCATCATCGTTTTAATCATAGTTGGCCTTGCTAAATGGCTGATGAAGCCCAAAAGAGAAAGTGATTTGGAATATTTCCTCCAATCTAATAAAGATAATCATGGACTTATAGAAGAACCTGAAGAGAAAGCTGCAACATTGCCGATCTATATAGGTGGTGGTCACATTGATGTTTTCGGGCAACAATACCACCTTGTCCGATTGGATTATTGTTCGGCAAGGCATAAGCTGGCCTTGCTTCATTATAAAAAGAATGGCTATTATTACTTAACCATCACTGATACGCTGAATCAGCAGTTAGTGAACGAATTTGCCCTGGATTTGTCGTTTTCGAAAATGATAATTGAATATTTTCCTTTATACAGGTCAGGCTTTCCCCATAATTATCCCAATTACTCACCCGAAAAACAATTTCATGAGACGAATAATGGCACGACCAGGATGTTTAGAGAGCTGGAAATGCTCCATTTCTTCAAAGTCAACTTTGATAAAGAAGAAGTTGTTTTGTTTGGCCGGGTGTTCAGTTATAGCTATCGCAATTCCAACCTGATTAGCGACGGTCGTAATTTCGACGAGTTTAGCTTTGAGCGTTATGATTTTAGTGGTAAACAGCAGCTCCAAAAGACATTTAAGCACAAGGATATTGCCCATGCTACCTTTAGTCTAGACAAGCTTTTTGTCGTTAACTCCCAAACGTTTTCTGATTTTAACGATCTATTGGTTTTTTGGCCTGAAACCGGCGAAGAAACGCTTTTTGAATTACTAGATAATGATGAGCTGATGGAAGAAAGGGGATTTTATTATGAATATATCGAAGAGCTGGTTGCGCTGGGCAATACCGGTAGGTTTGGCTTTATTGCAGAAAACCCAACTTATGGGGCTATGGGTGTTAAAATTGTTGAAGTTTTGGATGGCCAAACCTTAAAAATGTACTATGATATGGACGAAGTGGAGCTTGAGGGCGCTTTCAGAAACCTGACGTTTAATTACAGGCTAGATGAGTTTGTTGTGCTGTATTATACCTATCCTGGGAATATGGATATTTATGTTTATGCCATTCATGGCGAAGAAAAGAGCGCAATTCAGGTTATCAAAACCCCATATCGCTATTATAACGATAATTTCAATGATGCCAAATACCTCAGCAACGAAAAGCTTGTTATCATCAAGCGCGATAAACTTATTATCTACCACCTGCCAACCGCCAAAATGGAAAGGGAAATAGAAAGAGATCCTTCTTCTCCATATTTTGTTGCCGAAAATCAAATTTGGTATTGTTTTGGGGGTAAACTACAGATCTATCACAATATCGCAATTACTACCAATTGATGGTTGAGTGACCATTGTTTGCGGAAGTTCAACTTGATACTAGCTGTAGTTTTTTGACCATTTTATGGTTTATATCAGAGCGATTTCTATTTTTGGTGTTATAACAACTACCTTATATCTTCATGAAAAACATCTTCCTATGGTTAGTCGCCACGGCTTTTTTTAGGCCTGTTCCAATTAGCGCGCAAGACATTAAAATA
>JBCNPG010000380.1:0-3844 GCA_039593445.1 Pedobacter sp. | reverse complement strand
TAAATAGATTGCAGAAATTTCAACCCATTATTGAAAATTTGGTAAATAAGGGGCAATTTAAGCCAGAGGCATTGAATATATTTAAATAAATTGGAAAAAAAATTATTTGTATATGCCAATTTTAAAGTAAACCGCTAAAGGTTGATTACCTCTAAGTCCTTCCTAAATTAAAAATTCTATTCTATGAAACCTTTGCTTTTTAAGTCCCAATTATTGGTTCTAATAGCCTAAAGAAGCACTCAATGTGTTCAAAATAGTCGTCTTGGACGGTAGAAAGAGAGAGATTTTTATTTACCCATTTTTAACATTTCTTCCGCTTTATAAAAAACCTTTGCAAAACCACTTATTTCAATCAATTCGTCCACAAAATGGTTCGAATTTCGCACCGTCCCTGACCCGAGTTTGAAAGCAGTTCTGAAAAGAGCTGCTTTTTTTGTTTCTATGGTACGCTGATTATCTTAATCGGTTCTCTCGCTTTCTAGAATACTTATCCCAAAATTTCTACCAGTTATTGTTTGCGACTAAGGTCGTTTCATTTCGCTGCGGATGTTTTAGAAGTGCAGGATGGCAAAGCTCAAAGCAACCAGTAGAAAATAGTTGTTAATCTTATCTTACATCAAGACGCAATGAACCATTGCCTGGTATATTTGCTCATGAACTAGCCAACAAAAATAATCATCACTTAAAACTTAAAAACATGAGCACGCTAAAACTAAAAGACGGAACCGAAATTTTCTACAAAGACCAAGGTCAAGGACCAGCCTTAATGTTTCACCATGGATGGCCTTTGTCATCAGACGATTGGGATGCACAGGTCATTTTTTTCCTGCAAAGAGGTTATAGAGTGGTAACCCATGATAGGAGAGGCCACGGCCGTTCCAGTCAGGATATTTATGGACACACCATAGAACAATATGCTGCTGATGCGGCCGAACTGGTTGAATTCCTTGACCTAAAAGATGTAATCCATATTGGCCACTCAACCGGCGGAGGAGAAGTAATTCGCTACGTCCATAAATATGCAAATGGTAGGGCTAAAAAAGCTGTGTTGATCAGTGCGGTACCGCCAATCATGGTGGCCAGCGAGAGCAATCCGGATGGTGTGCCAATGGAAGTTTTCGACGGGATAAGAGAGCAGACCCTTAATAATAGGCAACAATTTTATATGGATTTGACCATTCCATTCTACGGCTATAATAGAGAAGGCGCAACAGTGAAAGAGGGCGTACAGAGAAATTGGTGGAGACAAGGAATGATGGGTGGAATTGTAGCGCATTACGAAGGAATTAAGGCGTTTTCTGAAACAGATTTTAACGAAGATTTGAAAGCGGTAGAGATCCCGGTTTTAGTGATGCACGGTGAAGACGATCAGATCGTGCCCTATCAAAACGCAGCTTTAAAGTCAATCAAACTATTGAAAAATGGAAAGCTGATTACTTATCCAGGCTTCGCTCACGGTATGCCGACAACCGAAGCAGCTACGATCAATAAAGATTTGTTGGAGTTTATCCAATCGTAAGACTTTATCGTTTAAGCAAATAAATCAATTAATTGGTGCACAAATTCTTGTGAATTAGATGTGCTTACTGATTACGAATCGCCTTCAAAATAATGGAGGCGATTTTTGTTTCCAGACCATTATTCAGGCAAGCTAAAAACTGGAGGAAGAAGATGTATGCTAGGGTATCAAGTAAATGGACGATAAGCAAAAATGTTCTTGTTTTTTACAATTGGCTAAATGTTCTTTTTTATACTTAGCTTTAAGTATCTAAATGCTCAAAAGATGACTTCTTTGTTTTATCTCACTCATTACAGGCGGATTACGTCTGTACATGCCATTGCAGTTTTTCTCGGTTTGTTGTTTTTTTCGCCTAATCTTTATGCCCAAGGCAATAAAGATAGCGTAAAGAAATCGCTGGCTTTGACCGATAAATGGCGGGCTTCGCTCAATGGATCCTATAGTACATTGGTTGGGGCCGATGGCAATGGCGGCACCATTGGCAGCTATGCCAGTTTGGATCCTCTAAACGGTTCGCTTTCTTTTAAAGGCACCCTGCCCATTGCGGCAAAAAGCGGAAGGCTGAGTTTTCTCTCTATTGCGGCACAGGGAAGCCTGGTTGATGGCAATTTTGCCACTGTATTTAAAAATACCAGACTTAACACCAGCGCGGGCATTAACTTAGAATATAATTTTAGAATTGGAAAAGAGAATCCAGTCCAATCCGGAGCCAATGATGCCAAGTATACGGCAGATATGAATATCATCGCCAAAGCTCAAGATAATGCTGTCAGAGCCTATAGGAATGAAATCAATAAAGCAGTTATAAGACAAACTGCCCTGAAAGAGCAGATTTTACGCACCAATGCGCAAATAACGGCTAAAGAACTCCAGTTGAAGGCTCTCGATAAAATCATCAATAATGCTACAGAAACCTACGAGAATAAAGAAAAGGCCTATGTTGAAAGCCAAAAGATAATTGCCGAATTGCCCAAAATGAGAAAAAGCCTGGAAACGGCTAATTTTCAAGTCGACTCGTTGGGCGTGCTTTCTGCAGATACTAGTGGACTAATTACCAGGTACGGGAAGCAGCAAATCGCTTTGGCTAACGAAAAAAGAGCTAAGCTGCAAAACGACTATGAGTTTGCCGAGTTTAAGTTCTTTTGGGTGACCTTGATAGCTGGAGCCGGTAAGGTTGATTATTATACCTTTGATGGTACAAAGCCATTTGCCGACCAATTGCAAAACCCAAATCTGCCTACTTACAAATTTGGCTTCGCCTTGAATTTTTATAATCATGACAACCTTACCAAAAAGGCATGGATGGCCAATTTAGGCGTGCAATGGATGAAGGATAATAACCTTGCCCTGCTGTCTACCCAGGAAATTTCGCAGGAATCGGTTTATAAAAATACGGCTGGCGATGTCACAAGAAAAGCGACAAAAAAATATACGGCCTATACCGAGCCGGATAAAATAGCCGATTACCAGCAGTTGAGTGTTTTTTCCAATCTGTATCATATTTTCAATGGTGGTAATGTCGCACTCCATTTCTTTCCATCTTTTTATAAGCCCAAAGATGGACGGGGCTATTTAGATACCGGATTGGGAATGATATTTTCTTTTAAAGATCAGAAGAAAGAAAAATCGACGTTGAACCTCGAGGCCTTTTTTGTATCGATGGATAGCTTTAACAGTTTGGATGCCACAAACAAGTTCTGGGATAGGAACGAATTTGGGGTACGCGTTACCTTGCCTTTTAACAAATTATTCAAATAACTATGGCTCCAAAGAAAAAAAGCCAACCAAAGGTTGGCAAAAAAACTACGCAACTCAAGCAAAATCTTTTTGTGGCAAAGACGCTGAAAAAGATAACTGGTCAATTTGATAATCATCCAAGGCCAGGCTGTATCTATAGGGCCGTGTGTTACGACGAGAATAAAAGACTTACCGGCTGGACAAGTTGGCAGGAAATGGAACAAGTAAGGGCTGAACATGAGCAAGATACAGGCCATATTACCGATTTTGAATTTAAGGCAGGCGCAATTGTCTGATGTTTTTTATAAAACGTCAATAATTAAGTTCATACATGCAATAATAACCCTTATCTTCGTTATCATTGCGTATGTTCAAGAACTCCTTTAAAACCGCTTTGTTGGCCATGTTCCTATGGCTGGCCTGTCTTTCCGTAAATGCTCAACAAGTAGAGGAGCCCACTGGTAGCGATCCTGATTGGGCCAAGCCTTATCAGCCTTTTCGCATAGTAGGCAATCTCTATTATGTGGGCACCTACGATTTGGCCTCCTACCTGGTGACTACACCCAAAGGACATATTTTGATCAATAC
>JBCNPG010000038.1:0-11489 GCA_039593445.1 Pedobacter sp. | reverse complement strand
GCCGCTTGCTAACCGAGCGCGGCTATGGCGTAATTACCGGAGGCGGACCAGGCATTATGGAGGCCGGCAACAAGGGAGCTCATATGAACGGCGGAAAATCGGTAGGCTTAAACATCGATTTGCCTTTTGAACAGTTCCACAACAAATATATCGACCACAACAAATTGCTGGAATTCGATTATTTCTTCGTAAGGAAAGTCATGTTTATGAAGTACTCGCAAGGCTTTGTGGTACTGCCTGGCGGTATGGGCACCATGGACGAGCTTTTCGAAGCCATTACCTTGATCCAAACCGGCAAGATTGCGCGCTTCCCGATTGTTTTGGTAGGCACGGCCTATTGGGGCGGTTTGGTAGACTGGATCAAAACGCACATGCTTGAAAAAGAACATAACATCCATGCGGAAGATTTGAACCTCTTTAGATTGGTTGACACGGCAGAAGATGCAGCAGAACATATTTTCAGGTTCTACGACAAATATGTACTGAAACCGAACTTCTAAACGGTTATACCCAACAAAAAGGCCGACATGCAATCATGTCGGCCTTTTTTATTTCGGTTGCTATACATCTAGCAGTTCGCTCATCTTCACTTTCAGCGCATCGGCAATTTTCTTGATGCTGCTGATGGAGGAATTGGTTTCTGCCCTTTCGATACGCCCAATCTGCCGGGTATCAAAACCGGTCAGTTCCTGAAGCTTTTCTTGGGTAATGTTGAGCCTCTCCCTAATTTCTACGAGCTTCTTTCCTACTTTTTGCAGGTATTGCTGATTTCTGTACTGTTTTCCCACCCTACCAAAGTGAAAATATAAATGAAAAAATATTAGGACTTATTTGTCCTTTTAAAATATTTTTCATTAAATTTGGTTTAAGCTCTTTAAGGCCTAAACAACTGATGACTAAGCATCTAAAAAACGCATCTCGTACCTCTCCTCGCTTGCCTTGCCCAGGCTGGGCTATGCTCCAAAGGGAAGCGGGTGATGCGAGTGCCATTGCCTTTATAATTCTCATCAGTTTGGTCATCTGCTCTCCCGAATAACAATTACAAGTACCGCTATTTAAAGATAGCAAATCCTTCAGTTTACCTTGTTAATTTATTATTCACAAAATGATGGTGGGCCCGCTTTTCCAAACCAAAAGCTTATCCACTTCATTTAAGGGGGCTTTTTTGCCCTAAAATTTAACATTTACACCATGAAAAAATCAGCAAATTTGCTTGCTCTGGCTTTGCTATGCCTTAGTTTTTGCGCAGGTGCACAACAAAACCGAGCCATTGATGTAACCAGCAAGGGCCTTCAAATCGGTCAGGTTATTCCTGAACTCCATTTGGATAGTGTGATCAACTTTCCCGCCAAGCCCCTATCCACCTCATCTTTCAGGGGCAAATTGCTCCTCATCGATTTTTGGGCCACTTGGTGTGGTCCCTGTATCGGTATGTTCCCCAAAATGGAACAGCTCCAGCAACAGTTCAAGGACAAGGTACAGTTCTTGGCGGTTACCTATCAGCAATCGTCGCAGATCAAGGCCTTTCTTCAAAAACGAAAAACCAGTCACGGCAGCATACCCATCATCAGCGACGATGACGAGCTGCATCGCCTTTTTCCACACGTATACTTGCCCCATTATGTTTGGATAGACGAAAACGGTGTAGTGAGTGCCATTACAGACCAGGAAGCCATCAATGCGCAACATATAGAACAAATGCTGGCCAAACACAGCCAGGGTTTTAAGATGAA
Organism: Pedobacter sp.; assembly: GCA_039593445.1. GTDB lineage: Bacteria > Bacteroidota > Bacteroidia > Sphingobacteriales > Sphingobacteriaceae > Pedobacter. The sequence goes on along the minus strand of JBCNPG010000038.1, from coordinate 9,756 downwards.
ACGCGACATCAAACTAGACCTGAACAATCAGAACCTGTTCCTGAACCAAAATGCACCTGTTTTTGAGCAAAGCCTCAAAGGCTACAGTTATTTTTCTGGTTTTATTGACGGTTTGAGTGCGGGATATGCCATCTATCCTACAGACACGCTAAAAGGAAAACGGCTCACTGCCACCAACCTGAGCCTGATGAACCTGTTTGCCATCGCCTATCGCGATTATGGAAATTTCGGCTACAAAAACATGGTATTTATACTCAAAGACAGCAGCCAACTGAGCACGGGCATTGCCAAAGCCGACCTTAAAGAATGGGCTAAAAAACATACCTATTGTTTTGAGGTAGTTGTTGAGCCACACCGAAGCGAAAGCGCGCTGTTTTACGAAAGCATACGCCGATTTTTAGCTATTTACCTGCCACAATACCAAACGAGCATCAGCTACCGGCAACAAGCTTGCCTGGCCCTGGTCAGAACTTCGACTGCCACCAAGTTTGCGGCCGATGCCCAAAGCCACAGCTTCTTAAAAATAAATGGCCAGGGATTGCAACTTCAAAACCAGCATTTTACGCAATTGATCAGGCCTCTGGCCACCTATTACCTGCAAAACAATGCCTTGCCTATTATTGATGAAACGGGCTATGCAGCGCCAATCACGCTCTCTTTACAGGCCGATATGGGCAATATTGAATCCATTAACAAAGCCTTAAAAGCTTATGACCTGGCCTTGGTCCAAAAAATAGGCTCCTGTCCTGTGGTAAATATCAAAGAATTATAAATCTCATTTTACTTAACCTATGAAATACATCTTATTAACGCTTTTATGGGCTATTGCCTTAACTGGCACGGCCCAATTGAAAGGCAGGGTCATTTCGTCCGATGGCGAGCCCTTGACTGGTGTCAGCATCCAGCAAGAAAACGGAAAGCTAAGCACAACGACCGATGCTTCTGGCCGGTTTACGATTACCATGGCCCCGGGCCGTTACCGCTTCAGCTTTAGCTTTTTAGGCTATCAAAAGCTACAAACAGAACTTCAGTTCCCATCAACTGAAGAAATAACAATCAGGCTCGAACCAGAGAGCCAGCAACTGCAGGAAGTCGTGGTCCATACCGGTTATGAACAGCTGAAACCCAAGCACGCCACGGGTTCGTTTACTGTGGTTGAACAAAAGCTGTTGAACAGAAGAGCGGGTCCGAGCATCTTGGAACGACTGGAAAATATAGTTCCCGGTTTGGTCTTTACACAAGTGGGCAATGCGCCCAACAAACTGAACATCAGCATTCGCGGGCAGAGCACGCTGAGTGCCAATACCGATCCCTTGGTGGTTCTCGACAATTTCCCCTACGATGGCGATCTGAATGCCATAAATCCAAACGACGTGGAAAGTATTACGGTTCTGAAAGATGCCGCAGCCGCAGCCATTTGGGGTGCAAGGGCAGGCAATGGGGTTATCGTTATCAGTACCAAAAAAGGTCAGTACAATAAACCTATCCAACTCAGCTTTAACAGCAACTTTGGCTTAACGCAAAGACCAGATCTATTTTATGCCAACAAAATCAATAGCACAACTTACATTGACATCCAACGGCAACTCTTTCAAGCCGGCTATTACAAAAGCGATGAGCTGAACGACCTCAATAATATTTCGCATACGGCATTACCTGCTGCAGTTGAACTATTTATTGCGCAACGCGATGGCAAAATCAGCAATACGGAGCTGGACCGGCAATTGAGCCTGCTTGGCACCATGGACGTAAGAAAAGACATCAGCAAATACCTTTACCAGCAAGCAGTTAGCCAGCAATATTACCTTAGCCTAAATGGCGGATCAACACAACAACGCTACGCCTTCAGTTTAGGTTATGACCGGCGGTCGGAAAGCCTAAAAGGGAATGCGCAAAACAGGTTGACGCTGAAAGCCAACCAAGGCTGGAGCTTCCTCAAAGAACGCCTGCAGCTCAACACGGATGTCTTGCTGGTGCAGAGCATGCGCCAGAACAACGGCATCAACTATGCCTATAAACAGCCTTATGCCATGCTGGCCGATGAAAACGGAAGCCCTATTCCAGTTCCTACGCAAAGGCAAGGCTTTCTAAACGCTTCGTTGAACAAAGGCTTGCTGGATTGGGAGAACAGGCCTATAGACGAAATAGAACTGAGGGAAAACAATAACCATTTAAGGGATTACCGCTTCAATGTGGGCCTCAATTACAAAGCTACCAATTGGCTGGGCGCCGAAGTACTCTATCAATACGGCTTAAGTACAACTAAAAGCAAAGATTATGCGCCCCTAGAAAGCTATTACACCCGTAACCTCATTAATACCTTTACCAAGGCAAATACAGATGGCAGCTTAACACGCCCCATTCCATTGGGTGGCATTATAGACCAGGGCTTTAGTCAAGCCGAAAGCCATAGCCTAAGGGGACAGGTAAACGTAAGGCAGCAATGGCAAAACCACAGGTTGAGTGCACTGGCAGGCTACGAGCTGAGAGCACTGCAAAGCGAAAGCAATCAATATCGGCTATATGGCTATGACGACGTCCATGCGACCAGCGCTATTGTAGATTTTGTAAGTGTTTTTCCAAGCTATAACGTGCCAGCCAACAACTTAAACATCGAAAACCGCGACAGTCAGGAAGGATTGACCGATCGCTTTGTGTCTTATTACGCCAATGCCAATTACAGCTACCGGAACCGCTATTTTTTAACCGGTAGTGCACGTTTGGACCGCAGCAATCTTTTTGGCGTAAATACCAATCAAAAAGGCGTTCCCCTTTATTCATTGGGTGCAAGCTGGATTGTTTCCGACGAAAGCTTTTATACTTTTAAGCCCCTATCCTACCTCAAATTGAGAGTCAGCTATGGTTATAACGGAAATATTGACAAAAGTTTATCGGCCTATACCACGGCGCGCTATTTTCCGGCCAGTGCTTTTTCAAACAACAACCTCACCAAACAGCCTTATGCTCAGGTTGTGAACCCTCCAAATCCGTCGTTGCGTTGGGAAAAGGTAAAAATTGTAAACCTGGGCATCGATTTTAAATTGCTTCATCAGCGTATTGGTGGGAGCATTGATGTGTATGATAAAAAAGGGCTTGACCTCATCTCAAATGTTTCGTTTCCGCCATCCAGTGGCATATCCAACTTCAAAGGCAACTATGCGCAAACCAAAAGCCGGGGCTTAGACCTTGACCTGAACATCAAAATCCTAAATGGCCGTTTGGGTTGGCAAAGCGATTTAAATTATAGCCTAATTCGCGAAAAGGTAACCAAATACAGTGCAGTGAGTTCGGCGGCGAGCTATCTGCCCTACGGCACGCCCATGCTTGGCAAGCCTTTGTATGCGGTTTACAGTTATGAATGGGCCGGACTAGACCCCTTAACCGGCGATCCTTTGGGCTATTTGAACGGTGCAACCAGCAAAGATTACCTGGCTATCCTCAATGCCTATACCCCAGAAAAACTGCTGTTTAATGGCAGCGCCCGCCCTACCCAATTTGGCGCTTTTACCAATACCTTGAGCTATGCGGGCTTTGAGCTTTCTGCAACGCTCAGTTACAAATTGGGCTATTACATACGGACAAACAGTATTATTTATGGAAGAGACCTGGGCCTTAGCAATAGCCATGGCGACTACCTATTGCGCTGGCAGAAACCCGGCGACGAAAACCTTACCCATGTTCCCGCCACCCCAGCCGTGGCCAACGACCGCAGGGACAGTTTTTATACCGGCTCTAGCATATTGGTAGCCAAAGGCGATCACATCCGTTTGGAAGACATAAACCTGAGCTACGAATTGCCTATTCGGCTTTTGAAGCGTACGCCTTTCAAGAGCCTACGCCTGTACAGTTATGCCCGTAACCTAGGGCTGCTCTATAAAGCCAATAAAAACAGCGAGGACCCGTATTATTTGAACAGCGGCCCACCGCCATTTAGCCTTTCTTTTGGATTGAATGCGAATTTGTAAATACTTAAACCCAACAATTATGAAAAATTTATTTCTTTTTCTCCTCATGTGCAGCTTGGCTTTTGGCTTGGGTTGCACCAAAGATTTTCTCGACGAAAGACCTGCAAAATCGCTATTGGTTCCGAGCACATTAACCGATTTGCAGGCGCTGCTAGACAACATCAATGTGATGAACTCAGCCCCAGCCCTGACCACCGTTGCTGCCGACGATTATATCTTGCTGGAAGGTGGTGCCCTGAAAATAGATGCGGTACAAAATGGCGGCTATTTTTGGGCCGATGATGCTTATCAGGGCAATACCGTTGGCGATTGGAATACGCCATATCAGCAAATCTTCTACAGCAACGTGGTATTGGATGCCCTTGAAAAAATAGAAATGAGTCCAGCTACGCAAAGCACCTACAACGCGATTAAGGGAGCTGCCCTTTTTTATAAAGCAATGGCCCTGCACAACCTTTTGCAATTGTTTGCCAAACCCTACGACGAACATGCCGACAGCTATCCTGGTCTTCCGATCCCCTTAAATTCTGATGTTAACGAAAGACCCGCACGCCAAACATTGAGCTACAGCTATGCACAGTTGCTTCAATACCTACGGGATGCCTGCGTACTTTTGCCACTCAAGCCAACTACCAAAAATAGGCCCAGCCAGCAGGCCGCCTTTGCCCTCATGGCCAGGATTTACCTGATTATGCAAGACTACCCGCAAGCAGAAGCCTACGCCGAAAAAGCACTGAACATTAGCCGTACCCTGATCGATTATAATACGGCTGCCGCAACTACAACGCCTTTCGGCCAAGTATTGCCAAATGGAATAGACGAAGTCATTTTCTACAACAAAAAGCTTTCTTATGCTTTTTTCACCTCTGGTATTATTAAAATGGATGCGGGATTAGCCAGTTTGTACAACGGCAATGATTTACGGCGCAAATTCTATTTCAGGGATGGCTCAAACAGTTCGGTTTCCTTTACGGGCTATGAAGGTTTAGCTACCGATGAACTCTACCTGATCAGTGCCGAGTGCAAAGCCAGGCGGAATAACACTGAAGGTGCCATGAACGAATTGAATGCGCTGTTGCAGAAACGCTGGAAAACGGGCACTTATGTTAATCAAAATGCGGGCAATGCAAATATTGCGCTAAATCTTATCCTGACAGAACGGCGCAAGGAACTAGCTGGCCGGGGCTTGCGCTGGACCGACCTTCGGCGCTTGAACCAAGACCCCAAATATGCCGTTACCTTAACCAGAAGCTACGGTGGCAAAACCTATACCTTGCCTCCCAACGACAAGAAATATACTTTCCCCATACCCGATAAGGAGATACAATATGGGGCTATCGAACAAAACTAACCCAACAAACCTGAAACGCATCGACACTGGTCGGTACGTTTTTTTTTGAACAGTATCTTGTTCTAGTTTGGCTTTGAACTTTCCGCAAGAATTTGTCATGCCGATTTCTCTTTAGCAGACCAGCGCTCATATCATTTAAATTTAACACTAATATTGTATCAGGGAATTTACAATTCTCGACCAAGACCCAATACAACCTTTTGTTATAACACGAGTCCTCCATCTGCCTTTTTACATAGCCAACTGTAGTAATTTTACCGTTCAACAAAATGACTTAGCAATCATGAAAATCAGCCCAAATGAATTTATTCTATGCCGCATTCCTGCTTTCGGCATCACAGACCGCCTTGAAGACAAATGGAAAGAACTGAAAGATAAAATCAACGAATCTTCTCCAGCCTTTTACCAAACCATTACCGATTTGGAGGCAACAGCTATTGCAGAACTTCCCGAAAAGGCTCGTTTCACCATTTGGAAGTACTTTAATAGGGCTAAATACAGGGCTACCCCCTTTGGAACATTTGCAACCGTTGTGCCTGTTCCTGTAGCCAAAGCTCCTGCACAGCCTATCCAGGTTGGTGCGGCCATATACCCCCATTATTTCATCGACTGGAGCGAAAAAGAAAAATATACCCAAAACATCAAAAAGGCCTTTAAATATTCCAAATATTATTTAAGTAATTCTTCATTCTATTTAATAGGCGAAGAGATCAGGTATATCTGCTTTAAAAACCAAGAATTTGAACTGGCCGCAGTAGCTAAGATGCCCGAACTGGATGTGCTGCTTGAACACTGCCGGAACCCCACCTCGCTCCAGGATATCCATCAGCTGATGCAGCAACGATTTGAAATGGACAAGGGAAACACCAATCAGTTATTGATGCAGCTGATAGACCTCCAGCTGATCTGTACAGATGCTTATCCGAACATTACCGGCGAAGATTATTTCACCCGAATAAATCAACAGCCTAAGCGCTTGCCCAATGAATATATCATCGCGGAACGCAAACTCATTAACGGCGCCTTTGACCAGCAATACCTTAAACAAGTGCCAGAATTGGTTGGTTTTCTTACCCAACACCTCCAGCCAGCCATCAATTGCGACCTAAGCGATTTTAAGCAGGCTTTCCTCAAAAAATTCGAACAAAAGGAGGTTAGCCTAGCCGTAGCCATGGATCCCGAAATAGGTATAGGTTACGGTCAGCTCGAACAGCAGCGCCAACAAGACAAGCTGATTGCCCATATTAAGGAAAGCCGCCAGCTAGGCAATAGCGCTTTCCAGATCGCCTATGGCCCCTTGCAACATTTCCTGCTCAACCAAATGATGAGCAAAGCACCTATCCGATTGGAGAATTTTAAGGGAAACACCCCAACAGGCACGTTGCAATTGTCTAATTCGTTCAGTTTGATCTTTCACCTTTTTAAGGGTCATCCGGTCATTAACCAAATTGGCGGCTGTACCGCAAATGCGCTATTGGGCCGTTTTACCTTGGCAAACCAACACATAGAAAAGCAGGCTAGGCAACTGGCAGCGCTAGAAAAGGAAGCCAATCCGGATGTGCTTTTCTTCGACTTGGCTTACCAGGCCGAGCAACGCGTAGACAATGTAAACCGACGTAAAATGTTGTACGACTACGAGCTGCCCATATTAACCTGGCCGGCAAGCGCACAGCCTTTAGATCTTAACGACATATTGGTTTCTGTGTGTGGCCAGGAAATCGTACTGCGTTCAAAACGGCTCAACAAAAGATTGATTCCCAGAATACCTTCAGCCTATAACTATAGTCGCTCTGATCTTTCTGCCTACCGTTTATTGTGCGACCTGCAGTATCAAGGCCTATATGGCAACCTGAACTTTAAGCTGCAGGATTTTTTTCCGCACCTAGACCATTACCCCAGGGTAAGTTTTAAAGACATCATCCTTTCGCCTGCAAGTTGGCTGGTACCAGCAAGTTTTTTTAAGGAAAAGCAACTAACAACTGCCTTAAGGCAACTCAAGGATTGGCTTGCGGCCAATCAGATCGATACTATTTTTAAGGCTGGCACTAGCGACAATATTTTATGCTTCGACCCCGCAAACGAGCAAGACCTGCAGGTATTTATTTTGTACGGCAAACAATGCTGCGAGCAGGAGCTCTATATTTACGAAGGCTTGATAGACCATACCTCATTGGTGTGCGATGAGAGCGAGAAACCATACCTGCCCCAGTTTATTGCCAGTTTTACGCACCATGAAACAATCTATAGGCCTTATGCAAATATCGGAAAAGCCAGATCCGGCGAAACTCATCCGCCGGTTTTGGAATTGCCTGGCGGAGAATGGCTTTACTTCGAACTTTACCTCCATCCGAGCCGAAGCAATGCGGTTTTGCAACATTTTATCCAACCTTTTTTAAAAAGCAACCAACATCAATTCAAAAAATGGTTTTTCATCAGGTATAACGAGCCTAGCTCGCATCTGCGCTTCAGGGTACATCTACACCGAAAAGCCGATGCGTATGCGGTATTGAATGAATTTAAGGAACTTATTGCCGAGGAAGCAAAACTCGGACTGATCCAGGATTATAAGATCAGGACTTATTACAAAGAAACCGAACGCTATGGTGCAGAAAGAATGGACCTGGTTGAACAATACTTTTGTGCCGACAGCCGCTATATCCTCTATTTGACCGGCAAGAGCGAGGATATCGAAAAGCTTTACCTGGCCACATTAACCCTCTTGCTGGAGCTTTATGCACTGGCCATTCCAGATATTGGCGGTCAGCTTGCATTTGCCAAAGAAATAGCCCAGAATTTTGCATCGGAAATGAGCATCGATGTCGATAATTTCAAGCGCATCAACAGCGGGTTTAACGATTTTAAGAAAAGAACCGATCAACTCAAACTGCCTTTGCCCAAAATGGCCAAACAATCGTTGCTTAAACATTTTCGCCTATTGATGGATAGCTGCCGCAACGAAGCGGATAAGAAACGGCTGCTTACAGACCTGATCCACATGCACATTAACCGGCTTTTTATCAGCGATCAGCGGGTACACGAAACCATCATCTATCATTACCTGCTCAGGGCCTTGCAGACGAAGCGGGCGCTTGCAGCTTTACCAGTGGAATAAACAGCCTTACCACAAAATGGTGCTGGTCTTCTACGCCGTAGCTAAAATCAATGTCCTCGCCATAGGCATATTGTAAACGCTGTTTGATGTTGAGCAAGCCGGAGTTGTTGCTGTGGCTATTTGGCTTCGGATTGATCAGGTTGTTTGTTTCGAGGTAAAAAGTATCCTCCACCGCAGCTACATTGACCTGTGCCGGGTGAGCCTCGTCGCTCAAATCGCCATGCTTAAAAATGTTTTCGACCAGGGTGAGCAATACCAACGGAATAAGATACAGCCTTTTGACATCTTCGGTATAAGAAAACTCGAGATTAAGTGCTTTGTCTTTCCTTACCTGATTTAAATAGAGCAGGTTTTCTACTTGCTCTATTTCGTCGCCCAAACGAACGTTTACCTGCTCCGAATCGATGGCATAACGCATCATTTGCGATAGCCTTATAATCGCATCGCCAGCAACGGGCGAGTGTGCATTCACGTTATGGTAAACAAAATCGAGCGTATTGAACAAAAAATGCGGGTTGATCTGTGCCTTTAAAAAAGCATTTTGCGCCTGCACCAGGTCTTGCTTGATGCGTTGTTGCAAAATGATGTTGTTTAATCGTTCCCTTTCCAGTTCTTCGGTCTTTTTGCGCTCCTTTAAATAGGTTTTGATGTAATAATAGCCTGTAGCAAAACCCATAAAGTAAATGCCCCGATAAAAATTCTTGAGCAAAAAGGTTGAATCGAGCTTATAGGGTCCGTTCCATTTGATGATCTTGATCAAAATCAGCAATTCGTCGGCCTCGTAATGCAAAAGCACATAAATGCACAGCTGCACCACCACTATCATGGGCAGTTTCCATATCGCATTTAGGCGATCTTTCGTGCTCCATGGCATTGCCCAGTCGGCATGCACATAAAAGAAAAGGATATTGATGGAATAATGCAGGATATAGGTAACCGGATTGGAGAAGTTGTAGAGGATGCCGATGATGATGGCTTCGTAAAAAATAAACAGGATCCAAACCAGGATGTGGATTCTGTTTGTGGCAAACCAGTTCTGCTTAGCTTTTTCCATATTTTATACCTTTTTGTATAGGATATTATCCTTTCTATATAAGATTTTTCTAGAGCTCGAAAGGCAAGGCTAGTTTCAATTAAAATTTAAATGTTATGAAACGCAAAGCACTAAAAATCAGCTCTAATACACTATTTGTTTACAAATCTGTTAAAGCGACTACAGGCAGGGGCACCACTGTTGATACTGATCCTACTACTTCTATGACTGCCACCAGTTCGCTAACGGGAATTTTCCAAAAATAAATCGATCGGCGGGATTAGTTTTTCTTTCC
>JBCNPG010000379.1:0-3930 GCA_039593445.1 Pedobacter sp. | reverse complement strand
CAGCAGCTTGCCGCTATCCACGTCGAGCAGATGGCCGGCGTGCACCACGGTGCGCTGCGCGCCTTGCGCATGGGCAACGGGCAGGGCGCATGCGGCCGCGATGGCATGCAGCGGGGCGCGGCGGCTCTTGGGCTATGCTTTCGTTGACGAGCTGTATGCCTACTTCGGTGGTATTGGAAACAATCAGTTTCAGCTCTGGAGACTGCGCAATGGCTAAAACCGATTGCCAATCTTCAGTGGCCGAAATCACCCTGCTGATGGCTGAAGAAACGATATTTTCTGTTACGGGCTTGCCATTTTCCAAACCACGTACACAAAGCGTGTACAGTGAATCCTGCTGATCAAATTCGGCAGTAGCGCCAGCAGTTGATTTGACCACGGCTATCCTGCCCTTAAATATGCCTTGGCGATTGGCTTTATCTATAAAATAATCTGGCAAGCCACGCAGCAATACGCCTGTACCAAACTGAAGCACCTTTTCTGGAAACTCAAAAATTTGCGCATCGGGCAAAGTTAAATTTGAAGCCGACAGGACATTCAGATTTTCTCTAGATAAAATCATTTTTAGAATATGCTTTTCAATTTTATTTTTCGCCAACAAAGAATCCAATGGTCTTTATGGCATTTGGTTAAAGCAATTCTACATAATTATTGCTAGGAAAAACGGGTTTTTGGCGCAAATATTTGCGCAATCGTTCCCGAGAACCTTGCCGTAAAAGCCTCTTGTTTTAAAGATGGAGCTGTACTTTTGCAACACCTATCCATTGCACAAGCTGAGGCAGGTCGTAAGCACTCAATACATGCGGAATAACCAGTCCATAACGGTCTTTGGCCAATGGTTCGTTCAGGAACTGTTGGTAGGATGGCGAACTTTGGTAGAGATTAAGCTTTGCAATTTGAGGGGCGAACAAGGCGGCGTGCAGGGCTACCGGCACCAATTGGCCAACTGCATTGATCTCGATAGCCGCATCCTGCAGATGGGCATCATTTTCAATCATGGAAACAAGGTTGAGCAGGTCTGTAGTTCGCTGACCAATTAAAGGTCTGCCTATATGCAAAGCCAATAAGGCATTGCGGTATTCGCTATTAAAGTATTTCGGGTCATTGAGTTCTGCTTTATCGGCAGTCTCGCCTACTCCCCTTACATCGGCCAAAATCAGGGCTACATCAGTTGCAGCACCGGCTTGAAGATTTGAAATGCTATCCGCAAGTTTATTTTTCCCCTTATCGCTAAGCCACATGACCACTTTTTTGGCTTTTTGTTTCGGATAATGGACCAACAAAGGCAGGGGCACCTGATTTGCTTGTCGCAATATTATTTTCTCGAATTCCAAGCCACCTGCTGTTACCTTGCCTTTTTGTTCTAAGGCAATCGGCATAACGCCTGGTTTTAAGCTCAGCAGTTCGCTTATTTTCGCCTTTCTTGCAGCCAGGGGCAATTGGGCAAAAGCTGTTCTTGATTGTTGCTGCTGTTCAAATACCTTTAGGTTTTGTGTGGCGATATTGGCTTCGTTGGGATAGTCTAAGCTTACTTTGCCTTTGGCCGTTGCCCAGAGCTCTTGCTCGGTTAGTATTGGCCAATCGTTTTCTTTAACAGGTTTGGCATCGTTATAAAACCATTGTCTGAACCATTGCACAGCCCGTTCGCGCTTGGGTTTGGAGATGCCATGCCCATCGTCGAAAGTAAAGAGCGAAAGTTTTGAAGAGGCACCAAGGCGCCGATAGACTTTCTCGAGATCGGCGAAAGATTGCAACACGCCCCGATAATCGATAAAATCATAACGTCCAGCCAATACGAGGATAGGCTTTGGCGCTGCAGCGATGAGATAATCGGCCATTTCAAGGTTATTTTGGCCTTCGCCCGGGATTTGTGCACAACCATCGGCCGCCCCCGAAGTTTCGAAGGTATGCGCCCTGCTGGCCAAATAGCTACAAGGCACAACCACTTTTACCCGATCATCAAAAGCAGCAAAATAAATGGTCTGCATGCCCCCTCCGCTATTCCCTATACAACCGATCTTGTTCACATCTACCTCTGGCCGGCCACACAAATAATCCATGGCCCGCACATTGTCAAAAAGCTCGTAAGCGGCTACAGAACTACCCAACAAAGCTGACGAAAGGTTGAGCAGGGTATGTTCGGTGGTAGCACCACGGGTAAGCGCTTTTCCCTGGTGATCTACCAGCTGCACACGCTCGCTTTGCGAAATAGGATCGACAACAAACACCACAAAACCGTTCTTAGCTAATAAAATGGCGGTTTTTTGATAGGATTCTGTCGCCTTTGCGGCATCTTCGTGTCCACAAAAAAGCAAAACCGCTGGAAATTTGCCTTTACCTTCGGGCACATATAAATTACTGGTTACGTGATGGTTTTCGAAACTTTGGTAAACGATTTTTTCAATCCGGTAGCCATCTTGCCTGATCGTTCCGCTAATTTGGGCTTGCAAAGCTGCCTTCGCTGGCAACTGGCCAACCAGGTCCTTGAATTCGCGTTTGACCGATTGGATATACGCCTGTATACCTGCCCGGCTTTGAAGTGCATTCGCGAGCTTGAACTGCCTATCTTGGTATTGCAAATCCATTTGCTGCACCAAATAGGTATTGAGGCTGACATCGGTTTTCCAATCGAGTACATTAAACTGCTTTTGGGAATAGCAGGAAATTGCAATCAATTGTAAACCAATAAATAATATGATCCTACCTAAAGTTTTCATTGCTAATTTTCCATGCTCTCTAGCTGGGGTTGGCTGTTTACAGTTGACGATTTCCAATGAACCGATGCGCTAAGGATTAGCCTTTTGCCATTTGGGATATTCTTTGTAGATCAGATTGGCAGGCCAGGTACCGTACCAGCCATAGCCGTTTCGACGCTCGAAGCTGATATCGGCAACATTGGTCTTGACCGAGTTGTCGCGATCGCCAAAAATAGGCTGATTGGTGTCGAAGTCGTAAAAACGTGCCCAGATTACCGAATTTTGGTCGGCAATCAGTCCTTTATCCTTTCCGTCAGGCAATTTATCAAATCGATAGCCTTTGATCTGATTGGCTTCGAACCAACTCACCGCATTTTGAATAGCAGCTCTTACCGCTGGCGAAGGATTTTTCAAGCGCATCAGCAAACGAACTATGCCCACCGACTCGGAGGTGCTGAGTGAAGCTGGCTCGAAATTTCTGGCTTTCGCTGGTTTTAGGCTATTTTGATCGTACTGTGCGGCCCAAATACCCGGCTTTCCCTTTTGCAGCACTTGGGTTTTCAGTATGCAATCCACCCCTTTTTTTACCGCCTCTGTTGCCTTGGCTATGTAAGATTTGTCAACCACATCAAAATCATTGGTTTGCGTGGCTATGTTCAACATGATCTGTAGCACATTGACCATGGCATCATCATTATAAGTGATTTCTGCCCGGTAAAGGCTTTTGTCTGGATAATATTGAGGCCAGCCCCCATTGGCATATTGTGCCTTTAAAAGGTAATCCAAGCCCTTCTCAACGGCCTTTAGGTAAGCTTGGTTATGCGTTGATTGATATGCCTTTACCAAATAATTGATTTCCCTGCTGGTTGCCTTGTTGTCGATAGTGGCGTGTAGTGCAGTCGTTGCCTTGATTTTGGCCATTAAAGCCTCATCAATTGGCGTTTCGTATTTCACCACGCTCTTATCTTCCAACTGTTTTGGCCAGCCCCCGTTGCTCAATTGATAAATGAGCATTTTTTCGGCCGTAGTATCGGTTTGTACAGCTACTGTATGGGTGTTTTGTGCCGCTGCACAAGCCGATAGGGATAGGCAAACCAGCGTAAAAAATATTTGGTTCAGTGTTTTCATTATTTTTTGATTGCATTTACCTGCTTGGCCAACCAATCGACCAATTCGGCTCCTGCTTTTAAATTCTCATAGCTTGCCGGCAATTTCCTGCCATCTACATATTCAT
>JBCNPG010000378.1:0-3935 GCA_039593445.1 Pedobacter sp. | reverse complement strand
GGGCTTAGAACTGACCTTGAATGGTACGCCGGTGCGCAACAGTGCCTTTAGCTGGGATGTTTCCTTCAATTTTACCAATGTCAACAACAAACTGCTTAAAATTGATGGAGTAACCACCAGCATCCAGAACGCTGGCGAGGGCCAGTACAGGCCTACTGTTGGCCCTTATGCCAATGGGGCAGGTATTTATGGTATTGTAGGTCTGCCTTTGGCGCAGATTATGGCCAACGACTATAAGTACGATGCGAATGGAAAGATTATTGTTGGCGTGGATGGTATTCCGGTAAGGGGCCCTTTTACGCCAATGGGTTCCGGATTGCCCAAATATTATGGAGGCTTGAACAACAGCTTCAACTATAGGAATTTCAACCTTTCTTTTCTGATCGACTACCGTTTTGGTAACAAGGTGCTTTCGGCCACCGATTTTCTGAGCGTTTATTATGGACTGAACAAGAAAACCTTGGTAGGTCGCGAAACCGGGATAATTGTAGATGGCGTAACCGAAGATGGGCATCCTAACCAGGTATTGGTAAGTGCACAAGACTATTACCAAGGTTTGGTGAAAAATATTCCTGCGGTAACGGTTTTCGATGGTAGTTTCATCAAGCTCCGTCAGGTGACTTTTAACTATAGCCTTCCTGCTAAACTGTTGGAGCGTACCCCTTTCAGTGCGCTGAGCATTGGCGTGGCTGCACGTAACCTGCTCACGCTGATGAAGCATACCCGCAATTTCGATCCGGAAGACACTTTTTCTTCGTTGACCGGCAATGCCGGGCTGGAAGGCGCAGGCCTGCCCCAAACACGTACCTATGGCCTTAGCCTAAACGTGAAGCTTAAATAGTTTAAAGATAAAAGTTAAAAAAGATACGCATGAAAAAGATAACTTTTTACCTAGCGCTTGTAGCAGTCTTGTTTGCCCTGGGCTGTACAAAAGACTTTGAAGAATTAAATCGCGACCCTACTAAAGCCAATGAAAACAATACAGATCCAAATTATTTGCTCACTGCTGGTCAGCTCAACTATGGAAACATAACCGAGCACCAGCTTTACGAACTGGCGCCAATGGTACAGGTATTGGCCAGTACCATTACCCAGACCTCGTATAGTGCTGGAGACAAATACAGTTCGCAACTGTTTTCGTACAACGATCGTTTTTTTAGCGACGGGCAAACGCAGGCAGGATTATTTGCCGAGGCCATAAACCTGGCTAATGCCAAAGACGCCGCAAAATACCAAAACCTGATTCAGATTTGCAGGGTGATGCGTGTAATGGCCATGCAGCGAATAACCGATGTATACGGCGATATTCCTTATTTTCAGAAGAACGGTACTTTATATCCGAAGTACGATCGCCAGGAAGAGATTTACAAGGACATGCTGGCTACGCTCGACGATGCCGCGCAAAAATTGGATAACAGCAAGCCCAAGGTTACCGGCGATCTATTTTACGACGGCGATATGAACAAGTGGCGCAAGTTTACCTATTCGCTTATGCTGCGCGTTGCCATGCGCCTAACCAAGATCGATGCAGGTACAGCTAAATTGTACGCCGAAAAAACAAAGGACAAAACTTTTTCGGATTTTACGGAGAATGCCATATTGAGGTTTAACGGCACCGCCGAAGAACGTAAAAACAAATCGGGAAATTCTTGGTTTGGCGATGCAGCTACTTTCGGGCAGATCAGATGGGCCAAAACATTTATCGACTTTTTAAGGACCAATAACGATCCAAGGTTGTATGTATTGACCGAAAAAGCAGATACCGGGCTCATCAATAACAACGATTTGAGCAAGAAGGCTTTGGGTTATACCCAAATTAACCCTGCGCCAGCTGGTAAAGTATTCGAGGTGCCAGTAGGCATGCCCAATGGCTACGATGTAAACGGAATCAGGAGCATCGAAACTGCTCCGGGTTATCCAGGTCCAACAGGCACGGGCAGCAATGCTTCGCCTTTGGGCAATTATGCACGCCCGGTAAGCTCGGTTTTTGCCAGTCCAACTTTGCCAACTTTCATTATTACCTATGCCGAAACCGAACTTTTATTGGCCGAGGCCAAGGCAAGGGGTTGGGATGTAGGCAGCACTTCGGCTAAAGACCATTATAGAAATGGGGTGGTTTCGGCCATGAAATCGCTGGAACAATTGAATGGAATGTTGACCATGGGCGGCGAAGTGCAGACATTTGCCGATACGCATCCTTTGGATGAAAGCTCACTCGATAAATCGCTGGCCATGATCAATGCCCAATATTGGGTGGCTACCTTGTTCGATTTCCCGGAAGCCTGGGCCAATTACCGACGAAGTGGCTATCCGGTACTCGTGCCGGTAAACTATCCGGGCAACCGTACCAATGGCGTTATGCCACGCAGGCTCAATTATCCAAACAGAGAAGCATCTTACAACACGGTCAATTATAACGAAGCAGTTGCCCGCCTGGGCGGCAACGACCTCGATCTGACCAAAAGAGTGTGGTGGGACAAGCCTTAACCTAACCTAAAAAACTAAAGTGATGAAGAAGATCTATTTTTTATTGCTCAGTAGCCTAGTACTGGTTGCTGCCTGCAAAAAAGTAAAAACCGAACAGAAATATCCAGCGATTAAAAACGACAAGGATACCGAACTTCAAGGCTGGACCGTAGCCCGGATAGAACAGATAGCCAAACAAAAGGCCGATTCGATCAGGATTGCCGATTCTTTAGCCAAAGTAACCGGCAAAGTCGACCAAAACTCGTTGCTCAACAAGAAAAACTTGCTGATTGCTTATGTTGAGGTGAACAATCGCGCCTTTAAAAACGTAACCTGCTATTTGGGCGAAGACAACAAGCCAGTAATTGACCTGGCCTGGATATTTGCCCCAAACATTAATATTGATCCGGCCACAGGGAAAGCCAAAATAACCTATAATAGGCAAGTACAGGCGCTGATCGACAACAATTGGCATAAGTATGTGCAGAGCAAAGGCGTAAAGATTGGCATGACGATTTTGGGCAACCATGATGATGCCGGCTTCCGTAATTTCAGGAACCTGGAAGAGGCCACCGCTTTTGCACAACATGTGGCCATCGAAGTACGCCGTTTAGGGCTTGATGCTATCGATTTTGACGATGAATACTCCAATTCGCCTTCGTGGGCCAATAACCAATCGTTCGCCATGGTGGTTTCGGAAGTGAAGCGTTTGCTGCCCGATAAATTGGTGCATTGCTATATCTACGGCGGTGCAGGGTCGACCATCTACAATGGCAAGCGCATGGGTGATTATGCCGATGCGGGATCGTCGGCCTACTATCCGCAGATTCCAAATGCGGGCGATGCCGGATTTCCAATTGGCAAGCTCATCGCCAGTGCTAAACCTTTTACACCATCTTTCTCAGGTTTTGGCAATGCCGAAACAACCTGCGCCGATTTGATGAAACAGGGTTATAGAGGCGTAATGCTATTCGATTTCAACTCTTTCTCTACCAACACTGCAGATGTGCTGCGGCCTTATGTAAAGGGATTGAAGAAACAGGATGTGCACGAAATCTCGGGTTGCCCCATCAGAACCGAAAGCGATGATGTAAACGTAACCAATAAGCCCTAAGAAAAGATTGATAACGCTTAAACTCATTTGAGATGAATACAAAAATCATAAGGTTGGCACTGTTGATGTGGTGCCTGTTACCGGCAAAAAGCCTATTGGCGCAAGTCAATATCTTTAGGGCCGGGAATGTAACCATAGCAGGCTCGACCAATATTGTTTATGGGAAAATTGCCGATATCAACGATGGCAATACCGGAACCGATGTCGAGTTCAGTACTCCGGCATCAAAAAGCGTCGAGTTGCTGATTACGTGTAACAGCGCCGAAAAAGTAACCGAATATTTCGTCAATTACTACTATACCAGTCAGAATGCCACCAATATTACGTTGTCTGGCTCCCAAAACAACAGCACCTG
>JBCNPG010000377.1:0-3948 GCA_039593445.1 Pedobacter sp. | reverse complement strand
ATTAAAGCGCCGGGTGTAATAGATCGGCAGTATTCATAGTACAAAGATAACTAAAAGGCATGTAAGGCGGGTGTAAAAATAGTCGATAGCCGGAACTGTTGTTCGTTGTTAGTTAACAGTTGCCGGTTGCCAGTTTTCGGATAGCAGGGTACAATCAGCTAATGTTGTTAGTTATTAGTTAACAGTTGTTAGTTAACAGTTGCCAGTTTTCAGTTAGCA
The DNA here is from genome assembly GCA_039593445.1 of Pedobacter sp. GTDB lineage: Bacteria > Bacteroidota > Bacteroidia > Sphingobacteriales > Sphingobacteriaceae > Pedobacter. The sequence goes on along the minus strand of JBCNPG010000377.1, from coordinate 3,729 downwards.
AATTAATCAATCATTGAACTAATGATGCCAATGAACTAATGATACTAATGAACTAATGATACCAATGAACTGATTTATCATAAAACAGACACATCTGCTATTTCGCCTCATCGGTTTGGGCTTTTTCTCTATATTTACGCTCCTTAAAAAATATTATGGTAGATTTTAATCGTTTTACGCTGTCTAATGGCTTAAAAGTGTTAGTGCACGAAGACAACACTACGCCAATGGCGGTTTTGAATATTTTATATGATGTAGGTGCCAGAGACGAAGAGGCCGGAAGAACCGGTTTTGCCCATCTTTTTGAGCATCTGATGTTTGGCGGTTCGGTTAATATCCCGAGCTACGACGAGCCCCTGCAGCGGGTTGGTGGCGAAAACAACGCCTTTACCAGCAACGATATCACCAACTATTACATTACTTTGCCAGCAGCTAACCTAGAAACGGCTTTCTGGCTCGAAAGCGATAGGATGCTGAGCCTGGCATTTTCAGAGAAAAGCCTCGATACGCAGCGCAACGTTGTGATGGAAGAGTTTAAGCAACGTTACCTCAACCAGCCTTACGGCGATGTTTGGCTTAAACTAAGGCCATTGGCTTATCGGAAGCACCCTTACCAATGGGCCACCATTGGCCAAGATTTGGCGCAGATAGAAAATGCCAAGATGGAAGATGTGAAGGCCTTTTTTAAGAAACATTACAATCCGAAAAATGCCATTTTGGTAGTTGGCGGCAATGTCGATACCGAAGAGGTCAAAAAATTAGCCGAAAAATGGTTTGAACCTATTCCGCCAGGAGAAAAATATGTGCGGAACCTGCCTAAAGAACCTGTGCAGGAAGAGGCGAGGACCTTGACCGTTAATGCCAATGTGCCGCTGAATGGGATTTACATTGCTTTTAAAATGGCTGCGAGGTTAGATGCCGATTATCAGGTGTACGATCTTTTGTCTGATGTGCTTTCGCAGGGCCAATCATCGCGCCTGTACAACAGCCTGCTGAAAGAGCAAAAGCTGTTCAGCGAAATCAATGCCTATATTACGAGCAGCCTCGACGAAGGCCTATTTGTGGTGGAGGGAAAACTGGTTGCTGGCGTAGCTATGGCCGATGCAGAGAAAGCGATTTGGCAAGAACTCGAGAAGATAAGCACCGAACTGGTTAGTGAAGAAGAGCTGACCAAAGTAAAGAACAAATCTGAATCGATCATGGTATTTGCCGAAATGAGCCTGTTAGACAAAGCCATGAACCTGGCTTATTACGAGCTTTTGGGCGATGCGGCCAAACTGAATACAGAGATCAATAAATACCTGTCCATTACGGCCGACCAGCTTCAAAAGGTGGCTGCAAAAACCTTTGTGAAAGAAAAATCGTCTACCTTATATTATTTGGCCAATGCTTAACCGTACAATTGCACCTGATTTTAAACAGGTAAATGATATCCATTTTATCCACCCGCAAGTGCAACAGCTCGATAACGGGATCAAGGTTTTTACCATCAATGCAGGTAAACAGGAACTGGTAAGGATCGAATTCATATTCGATAACGTGAACTGGGATCCCAACAAACCTTTGCAGGCCATGGCGGTAAACGGGCTCATCAACAGTGGCACCAAAAGTCTTTCGGCTAAGGAAATTGCCGAAAAAGTTGATTATTACGGAGCCTTTCTGCAAACGGATTATACAGCCGATCAGACCAATGTTACGCTTTATACTTTAAACAAGCATCTGGTGGCTGTTTTGCCCATCGTTTGGTCTATCCTTAACGAAAGTGTTTTTCCGCAACACGAATTGGACATTTACATCCAAAACCAAAAACAAAGGTTGCAGGTAAGTCTGCAAAAAAACGACTTCATGGCGCGCAAAACATTTGCCAACGCCGTTTTTGGCCAAACTCCTTATGGCGTAGATGTACAGCTGACCGATTATGATGCATTGACCCAAGCCGAACTGCTGACTTATTTCAAGGCTGCCTATAAGCCATCCAATTGTACTATAGTTGCCGCGGGCAAGTTTGAAGAAAATGAGTTTGCTATTTTAAACAAGGTCTTTGGTGGTGCTTGGGAGCATAACGGGGCTTCGACGGTCAATAGTTTTGGCTTTGAAGTTGCAAATGGCCAAGAAATTTATGTAGAACGTGCTGATGCCCTACAATCGGCCATTAGGATGGGCAATTTGAGCATTAACCGCAAGCATGTAGATTTTCCGGGCCTACAGTTGCTCAATTGCGTGCTTGGTGGCTATTTCGGGTCGCGCCTGATGGCTAATATCAGGGAAGATAAAGGCTATACTTACGGCATTGGATCGAGCGTTGCTTCGCTAAGGCATGCAGGCTATTTCTTTATCGCAACCGAGGTGGGTACAGCAGTTTGTGCAAATGCCCTGACCGAAATCGAAAAGGAAATCAATCTGCTCAAAACAGAACTGATCAGTGATGAAGAATTGGACCTGGTGCGCAATTACATGCTGGGTTCGATGTTGGGTAGCTTGGAGAATGCGTTTTCGCACGCCGACAAGTTTAAAAACATCTATTTCTCTGGCTTGGACTATGATTACTACGACAGGTATATCCAAACCGTTAAGACCATGGGAGCCGAAGAGCTGCAGCAATTGGCCAATACCTATTTAAACTGGGAGGCAATGACCAGGGCGGTAGTAGGTAAAAAATAACCATTCGCCAACATCTTAATTTTTATGGACATCCCTCAAGAAAACCCACAATATACCTACGTTCTTAATCCCGACCTATCTCAAATAGATTGGGAATATGTGGTTTCGCTCTTTTATAAAATTGAGTGGAAGCGTAGGCAGACAGACGAAATTGCGGAGGCCTTTAAAAACAGCACCACTACGCTCTTCGTATTTGATAACGAGCGGATTATTGCTTTCGGCAGGGTGGTAGGCGATGGTAGATATTACGCTATGCTGGCCGATATTGTGGTGGATCCCGATTACCAAAAACAGGGACTTGGCAGATACCTGGTCACCACGCTCAATAACCAGCTGGAAAACTACCACTTTGTCAATTTGAGCGCAGCGCCCGGTGCCGATAGCTTTTACAAAAGCATGGGCTGGAAAAAGCAAACTACGGCCTTTATTTGGCCACAGGGCCCCAAGCAGCTGAGGCAGCATTGCGAGGCCGAGTAGTTTCGAAATCATATCCGAGCATAAAAAAATCCCGCATCTCCTAAGCGATGCGGGATTTTTTTATGGTGCTTTGGCCAAAACAGCCTTCTGCTTATCGGCCTGGTAAATTTTCTTGTAAAAATCTACCAGATCGTTGTATTTCTCGGGTGGAAACTTTTTGGCTTCCATCGTTTGTGTACGCGTGTAGGTAATGGTATTGCCTTTGGCTACAAACTTAGCCGTATAGGTTCCGAATTCAGACGTAATGCTGATGTCTTTGGGCAGAAACTCTATGGCATACGACTTTGGTAAAACGAAGTCGATTTCGTCCTGGTCCTGATAGCTGAACGGAACAGCAAAATAGGTTTTGCGCGTATCCATTTTAGCAGGTACGCTTTCCATGCGGTTTACCAAGTTGAGTGTAAGAAAGGCTTTTTCGCCTCCTTTGCTCAGCAACTGATTGCTTTTTAAATTGATTTCCTCCGTCATGATTGGCAGGGCCTTGTTGGCCTGCTCATACTTGAACGAGCCCAATTCTGCTCCCGGAATGTCGGTATTTTGATTGATTTTTTTGCGCTGTTCGGTAGGTTCGATCAGCAACATGCCAAAATT
>JBCNPG010000376.1:0-3961 GCA_039593445.1 Pedobacter sp. | reverse complement strand
GGCGGTTGATGTTTTTGGCAAAGCGCTCTTTTAAAATGCCGATCAGTTCTTCATTTTGAGCAGGAGATAATTGTTTTTTATCAGTTTTCATGTCAAGTGTGCTGGGGTTGATTAGTCGTTTAGGCCCTTGCCGTTTAAGATTTGGGGTATGCATTTTTCTATTCGCGATTCGTGCGTTTGCGATTGCTTGGGCGAAGAAAAATGAAGCAGGTAAGCCCTTTGCCTGCCAGGCGTCAAGGCTTCAAAAGCAGTTTTCAAGGCTGGAATGGTATCTAGCTTGTGCTGAAATTCTGGGGCAACCGCAAACTCGCTGGTTTGCTTCAGTGCTACTTTTAGCCCCGCTTGTTCAATCTCAATCGCTTCGAAAATATAAGCTTTCAAAGTAACCTCCAGGTCTATGATTTCCCTGATATTGGTAAACCTGATTTGGCGTGCGGCCTGTACGTTTTTTGTTTGCTGGATCAGCAGGCCACTGACATTGTTAAGCAAGGCGCCTTTAAAAAATAAGAATGCGCAATACTCTTTAAAATCATGTATCAAAACAATGTTGTTGCCTTTGTGCGTATAGCAGGGGCAGCCCCATTTCAGTTCTTCGTCCAATCCGCAATCAAGGGCAATGAGGCGCAAGCGCTCTAGCTCTTCTTGCCATTTTTTGGCTTTGTTAAAGTAGAAATCAACTTTAGGGTTCATACTTAGTAAATTAACAAATAGGATTTATAATCGGAAACAAAAACTAGTTCAGGCGAACTCTTCTATCGGCAGGCCTAAAATACCACGATGCTACAGTAAGTGCCAGTAGCAGCAGGGCAGGCAGGATTTTGCTCAACGGATTACCCGTTGCGATATGAGAAAATATAGCTCCAGACATGGCGAAGAAAAAACCGGCGTATGCCCATTCCTTCAACAGTGGAAATTTTGGAACAAGAATAACCACTACGCCTAATAATTTCCAAATGCCTAATAAAGTGAGCAGGTAGAGCGGATAGCCCAAATGACTAAAATTGGCTACTTCGTCTTTCGATCGGAGCAGTTGTACGATGCCGGTTGAGGTCATGCCCAGCGCAAGCCAAAGCGTGGCAATCCAATAGCTGATTTTTTCTATTTTCTTCATGATAATTTATTTAAGTTGGCCAACAATTTCTTGTAATCTGTTGTGTGCCATGTTAAGGCCTTGTTTAAACGGAAGTTTGAGCATGTTGTCTCGCAGTTCAACCGACCTATAAACCACGTGCATGGTAAGTTTGCTGGTTTGGTTGGTCAGCTGTTCAAATTCTAAAAACTCCAGTTGCACATCAAACGGCGAATTTTCCATTTCGAAGGTTCGCGTAATTTTTTGGTTGGGCACAAAATCATGAATGGTGCCATTGGCTCTAAATACCACGTTCCCGTTTTTGTCGCTGGTTTCGAAACGATAGCTGCCATGTTTTTTGTTTTCGAGCTGGAGCACGTTGGTGCCCATCCACTGTGCTACAATTTCAGGTTCTTCATAAGCTTTGAAGAGCAACGGTAGCGGAAGGTCGAATTCGCGGGTAATGGTAAGGTCCTGTTTGCCTGCCTGGGCATCGATTTTGGTTTTGAGTTCCATGTCTTTATTTTTTGGCTTGGTAGTTTTTCATGATGCTTTCCAGTTTGTTGAAACGATCGTCCCACATTTGGCGGAAAGGTTCGATAAAGTCGGCTACTTCTTTCATTTTTTGGGCGTTGATGTGATAATGGACTTCTCTGCCGCTTTGCGTTTGTTGCAGCAAGGCACATTTGGTCAAGATTTGCAGGTGTTTAGAAACCGTTGGCCTGGCCGTGTCGAAGTTGGCGGCTATGGCACCGGCTGTCATTGATTGCGAGGCTACCAACAAAAGAATTGCTCTTCTGGTAGGGTCGGCTATGGCCTGGAATACGTCTCTTCGTAAATTCATTATGTAGCTATTTGACTACAAATATAAATGTAGTTATTTGACTACGCAAATTTTTTTTACGATTTTTTATGCGCTGAAAACCGCAGGGTTCTGAAAAAGCAATTGACTACTGTAGTTGAATAACCATCTGCAACTTGATTTTATGCTGTTGCCGCGTGTCAACTTCTTCAGTGTGGAATATTTAATGGATAAAATGAGAAAGTATTCCACTTGGTTAACAATAAGACCGATCAGATCTGTTGGGTTGGATGGGATAGCACTTGTTCCAGGTTGAAAACTGGTCGATCTTTGTACATTTGCAGCTATTATGATCCTCAAATATTTTACGTTCAGTTTATCCATCGCCTTTATTTCTTGGATTGTCGGCATCATTGCTAATGCGCTCTTGGCCAGGACCACATTTTACAAAACACGGTTATCGAACCTCCTTTTGATCAGGAGCGAATGGCTCGGAAAGGTAATCGGGCTTGATGCGTTCAGGTGGATTGTCCAAAACTCGTTCTTCAAATATTTCAACCCGAAGCTTTCCATGAAAAAGAGGATCAGGCCAAGTGAACTGGATGCCTTGCGCCATGAAATGACTGTGGCAGAAATCGGACACCTATGCGGGTTCCTGTTTGTGCTGCCATTTGCAGCGGTAAAGCTCCTCAAGGGCGATTGGTTGTTCGCCTTGATCATCATGCTAGTGAATATCCTGATGAACCTCTATCCTTCGCTGCTGCAGCAAGACAATAAAAGGCGGATCGATGGCTTCAGGGAAAAGATCCGTTCGAAACGACGGCTGCAATAGGTGTGGGCTTAGTCGTTAACAAACAAAAAGACAATACAGCATCAGAAAGTCTATTTCGGAAGGCTATCGAAGATGAACACGCTGTTTTCGAGTACGCAGATCATAGGCTACGTGAACATCAAGTTTGAAAAAGCAGATGGAGTGATATTCAACATTCCGATCAATGGCAAGGTATATCAGTTCAACTGATAATTATAAAAGTCAACGACTTTAAGAGCCATAGCAATATGGCTCTGTTATTATTGCAATCGTATTTCATCAGAATTTAATTGTTTAACCTTTGGTTAAATTTCCTGATTGCTATGGAAAGTAACAATATTGAATATCTAATTCTTTGAAACGTAGCAAGCTTAATCTATATTCACAAACCGTAAAACAAACAAAATATGAAAATGAAAAACCGTGCTTTCCGGCATCGGCTAAAGCCTTATTGGGTGCTCGGCCTTTTCTTTCTGTCCATAGTGCTTTCTTGCAAAAGGGATAGCATCTTGCCCGGCACAGAACCTGACGACCGGTAGGGATTATGGCAAGACGCCCAATGGACTTTATGAGGTAATTAGCAACATGCAGGCCAACAGCGTAAGCGGAGCCAATGTAGGTTTTGGAAAAGGTACAGTAAGCACAAAATGCAATTAACCATGACGAGAAAGACCAGAAAAAAAATCATAATCGGCATTTTGGCCATCATCATCTTGGCAAACACCTGGCCGTTTATATGGGTGTTCAAAAATTTCGTAGACGAAAGGCATTATGGGTATAGCAATTATAACGGTAGTTTTACCTTTTATGAATTTATGGATCGAGATTTCGAAATGATGAAATACAGTCATCAACAATGTGCACTACATAGTCCTGATCTGAGAGATAAAAAAATCTATCGAATATTTTCGAAGAACCCTTTTGCTTTTTGGCGTTGGAGACTTTATTTCTTTGACGAAAGATATAAACTGCCCTATAAAAATTGGGAAGAAATTGAAAAAACAAGAAAAATTGAGAATGTAAAGGATATTACTGGGTGCCATATAGATTTCTGATATTACTATGATTAAAGCAACCAGTATATGCGAGATTGTCGGTCTTGAAGTTTACTTCTTTGAAGACCAATGCAAGAAGAAAACACGTAAAATCGATGGCCTCATTAAACAATTTCAATTTAGACGAAGTAGAACTAAAGGGCCATAATAGGCCTTAAAATGTGTCTAACAAAAGAACTAGCCAGTAGATTGACCATAATGAGGATAAAAGAAGTGCTTGTTGT
>JBCNPG010000375.1:0-3981 GCA_039593445.1 Pedobacter sp. | reverse complement strand
CCATTTACCAATGTGTACTTAACCGGTATTGTTCGCGATAAACTGGGCAGAAAAATGTCTAAATCGCTAGGCAACTCGCCCGATCCGATTGGACTGATTGAAAAATATGGTGCCGATGGCGTAAGGGTAGGCATGCTGATGTCTTCGCCGGCAGGTAATGATTTGATGTTCGACGAAGCTTATTGCGAACAGGGACGTAACTTTGCCAACAAAATCTGGAATGCCTTCCGCTTGGTTAAAGGATGGGAAGTTGACGAAACTTTGGCCAATCCAAACGAAAAAGCAATTGCCTGGTTCGACAGCCGTTTTAGTGAAGCTTTGGCCGAAATCGAATCGAACTTTAAGCAATATCGTTTATCGGAGGCCTTGATGGCAACCTATAAATTGGTATGGGACGATTTCTGTGCCTGGTACCTGGAAATGATCAAGCCTGCCTATCAACATCCGGTTGATGCGGAGACGAAAAAAATAACCATCCAATATTTTGAGCAGATTTTAAGGCTGCTGCATCCATTCATGCCTTTCTTAACCGAAGAGCTTTACCACGACGAGTTGTTTGGCGAGCGTACCGAAATGGATTGCTGTATCGTAGCGGCTTATCCGGTTATCAGACAGGTTAACGAAACCTTGCTCAAAGATGCGGAATTGGTTAAAGGCTTGGTTTCCGAAATCAGGAATGTGAGGAACAAACGTCAGATTTCTCCAAAAGAAGCCTTGCCGTTGGCTATTAAAGTAAACTCGGGCCTTGCTTATCAAGCTTGGGAAAACATCATCTTTAAACTGGCCAATATCGAGCAGATCGAATTGGTAAGTGATAAGGTTGCAGGCGCAGCCAGCTTCATGGTAGGCAACGACGAATTTTTCATCAGCTTAGGCGGCAATGTAGATGCCCAAGCGGAAAAAGAGCGCTTAACCAAGGAGCTGGAATATTTGCAGGGCTTCCTGAAATCGGTTGATGCCAAGTTGGGCAACGAACGTTTTGTGCAAAATGCAAAGCCCGAAATCATTGCCAACGAACGCAATAAAAAAGCAGATGCCGAATCCAAAATTGCAATCATTACCGAAAGCCTGGCGGCTTTGGAGGCTTAATATGAAAAAAATAAAATTGGGAGTTGTTGGCTTTGCCCTGTGTTTGGCAGCCTGTCAAAGCAACCAACAGCAAAAAGAGCAGCTTGATACAGCTGTTTTGGATACCTCGGTTACTCAAGATATTGCAACGCCTCCGCCTCCGGTAGATAGTTTGGAAGCTACCGGATCGAAACTTAAACCCAATCCGAATTCCATTTTGGTAACCTGCGATGGCGTTGGAAAGATTACGTTTGATGATACCTACGAAGATATTGAACGCAAGGCCGGCAAAACGAATGTAAAATTGGATTCGGTTATAGTTAACGGTGTGTTTCAACATACTTTTGCTACCAAGGTTTGGAAAGGAACGGCCGGAGAACTGACCATCAATTGGCAGGAAAGCGCAGCGCCTTACCGGACGATCCAAAATATCATTATCGAAAAGCCAGGTACTACCTATGTGCTCCAAAATGGCATCAAGCTGGGCAGTCCGCTTTCATTGTTTAATAAACTGAATGGCAAGCCAGTCATGCTGATTGGCTTTGCAGGTAAAAATGCCGGTACCCTGATGAGTTTTGACGGGGGTGATCTGATGGCGCAAATTCCCTGCGTGAGGGGAGTTTTTGCCTTGCCTCCAATGAAGTCGCACCCTAAAGAAGTGAATGCGGTGCTAACGCCAAATCTGGTACAGTCAGACCAAACCGCTTTTAAAATCTACGACCCCACCTTGGTAAAAATCATTGTCAACTCAAAAAGGTAGTGCGCAATGGCCAGCATTTTATAAAAACAATTAAAAATTGAACAGATGAAAAAATTAGCCTTGACTCTTCTTTCGGTAACCGTTTTGGCCGCTTGCTCGAATAAAAAAGCGACACAAAAAACCAGCAGCTCCACTATTTTTATCGAACAAAAAGTAAGCGAGTTTGTGGCCGATAATCCCGATTGGGCCAAAGACCAGGCTACGCAGGATGCCACTACGGATAAGTTTAAGCATTGGGCCATTAATTTGAGCAATGATCCCGCATTTTTGAAAGATATGCCCTTGCAACTCAAAAAACTAACCGATACGGTAGTGAGCGGGCAGACTTTTAAGCTGGCTACTTTTAGGGCCTATAATGATCAGGCAAGACCTAAAGAATCGCTGCTAAATTATATCCAGTTGCAAATAAACGGCATTATGCCTGATGATATCGTGAAAACTGTGGCACTCGACAAAAATTATGTGCTCAGCGGCAACCTATATAAGCAAGGTAAAAGAGCCGATGTAAAGTTTGTGAATGTAGCCGACTTCAAAGGCTATGACGTTGGCAAATACACCTTCTCTATTACAGCAGTAAAGCCTCTGTAGTTGACTGTTTTTTTTAATCTGAATTGACTGATTGGCCTCGGGCGGTTAAAGGTTGGAATCTCATTAAGCCTTGGTTTCTGTCGCATCGATTTCACAGCGGCTTTGGCCTTTTGGCTTTAAGCTTTAGTCTTCATTGTAATTAAAATATTATAACTCAGGTTATTAATTCTGAATGAAAAACCCTATTATTGGTTAGGTTAAAACGTTTAAGCTACCTACATCAACTTTTCACTCATTATTAATCGTCCTGGGATGGATAACACTAGAAGAACATTTATCAAGCAATCGGCATTGCTTGCAGCCGCTACTTATGCTGGTACGCTCAGTACAAGCGCCAAAAGCTATAACCGTATCATAGGTGCCAACGATCGAGTTCGCGTTGGCGTCGTTGGCTTCTCCGACCGATTTAGGGAAACACTTTTTCCGTGTTTCCAAAACCATTATAAAGAATTGAACTTTGAGCTGGTTGGGCTTTCCGATCTCTGGGCCTATCGCAGGGATCAAGGTACTGCCTTTATCAAGGAAAAAACAGGTAGCGATATCAAAAGCTGCCGCAATAACGACGAGCTGTACGCCATGAAGGATTTGGATGCCGTCATTATCAGTACGGCCGATTTTCAGCATGCCCTGCATACCATAGAAGCCGTAAAAGCCGGTTGCGATGCCTATGTAGAAAAGCCTTTTGCCGAAACCATGGACGATGCCAAGGCAGCCTTGAAGGCGGTGAAAGCCAGCAACAAGATTGTACAGATCGGTTCGCAACGCCGCAGTGGCGAAAACTATAAAAATGCCGCAGATTATATTCAGCAAGGTAAGTTTGGTGCTATTACGGCAGTAGATCTGGTGTGGAACGTAAACCAGCCCGGTCGTTGGCGCCGACCTGCGCTGGTGGCCAAGCTTAAACAAGAAGACATTGATTGGAAACGCTTCTTGCTCAATCGCCCTGCAGATACCTGGGATCCGCGTAAATATTTAGAATATCGCTTGTTTTGGCCATACTCGTCGGGTATGCCGGGCCAATGGATGTCGCACCAAATTGATACCGTGCATTGGTTTACCCAGCTGCATCACCCGCGCAGCGTAGTGGCCAATGGTGGAATTTACACCTGGAAAGACGGTCGCAAAAACTGGGATACCATGGTAGCCGTATTCGATTACGGCAAGCCTGATACCACCGATGGCTTTCAGGTTACCTTTACCTCGAGGATGCAGAATAGTGTTGGCGATGTAGGCGAAGTATATTATTCGAACGGCGGCGAGCTCAACCTCATGACCAACAAAGTTTCGCCAAAAGGAGGCTTGGGCGAGAAGGAAGCAGCAACCATGGGCATGAAAGCCAATTTGTTGGGTAATTTCGATCTTTCAAAAACCGAAATCAAGACGGCCACAGGTGCCAGTATGGGTGGCGATCCTTTAACTTCGGGCCACATGCGCAATTGGATGGAATGTGTGCGTAGTCGAAAAACGCCAAATGCGCCAGTCGAGGCGGGCTACTACCATTCTATTGCCAACATCATGACCAATGCAGCGGTACATACCGGTGCAAAAGCTACTTTCGACGAACA
>JBCNPG010000374.1:0-3995 GCA_039593445.1 Pedobacter sp. | reverse complement strand
AACCAGGATGTGAGCAGTTACAAAGATTGGGGTACCGGGATGAACTTTATTAATCCCGAAGACATTGAAGACGTCACGGTGTTAAAGGGACCGGCGGCGGCGGCTTTGTATGGTGCAAGAGGCGCAAATGGCGTGGTGTTGATTACCCGCAAAAAAGGCGGAGCCAAAAAAGGACTTGGCGTTGATTACAGCTTCAGTACGCGAACGACCAATCCATACCAGTACATGGATTTTCAAAATGAATATGGCGCCGGATTGCGCAGTTCGATGTGGACGGCCAATGAGAGCAAAAGATTCAAGACCAATGGCGCCGGACAAAGGATCCAGACCGGTTTGTGGTCGGCGGCAAGTGGAACCGATTATGCAGGAGGCGCATTCAATAACTTGCCTTATGATAAGGCAATGGATGCCTGGCAATATTTTTCGTTTCCGAGTGCACTCTCTTGGGGACCAAAATTTGACGGACAGCCTATTTTATGGTATGATGGTGTGCAACGCCCATATAGCGCCGTTGAAAATGATTGGAAACAATTTTTTCCGAACGGATTTGTTCGCCAGCATAATGTAGCTTTGTCGGGAGGCAGTGATTTGGGTTCCCTGCGTTTTTCTTACACGCGCGATGAAAGCGATGCCAACATATTAAACAGTAACTACAACAGCAATACGTTTAATTTGGGTTCGGCGGTGAAGGTAAGCAATAGGCTGAAGGCCGAAGTTACCGGAAGCTACGTAAATTATACGCGCTTAAATACGCCTTCTATCGGTGGAGGCTATGGCGTAGGCTTAGCTTATGGCGCACAGCGAGGATATGACCCAGCAGTAGAGAAATTGAATGATTTTAAGGCTGATGGTTCGCAAAATGATGTAAACGATAGGTCTAATTTTCCTGTAAACGCCCCAGCTTATCCTTTCGACGGAGGCTATTTGACCAATTCTTTTTGGAACATTTACAAAAACAACACCACCCTAAATAGGAACCAGTTTATCGGTGGTGCCAAAGTTACCTCTGATATTACCGACTGGCTTACCCTTATTGGCCAGGGAGGTATAGACAATTCGAACGATGTGGTACAGACCAAAAACTATCCGACCAATATCCAGGGTACGAAAGGTTCTTACCAGGAAGCGCAATCCAAATTATTGAGCCGAACCATTACTGGCTTGGCCAAATTTCATAAGGACAATTTATTCCTCGATCAGTTTAACGCCAGTTTAACTTTGGGTGGAGAGTCTTATTATAGGAACGATTATATTACTTCAGGCAGAACCAAAGGCGACTTCATCAGGCCTTTTATCTTTGCCACCAACAATGGAAATCAGGCCGAAGATTGGAAAGATTACTCGCCTGAGCTGCGTTACCAAAAACAAATCAATTCTGCCTTTGGCTTTGTAGACCTATCTTACAAAAACTACCTGTTCTTAAATGTAACCGGACGTAACGACTGGTCGTCTACCTTGGCCTCTAACTATAACTCTTATTTTTATCCGTCGGCAAGTTTGAGCTACGTATTTACCGATGGCATTCCAAAGTTGCAGACGGCATTGCCTTGGCTAAGCTTTGGTAAATTGGGTTTGTCGTTTGCCGAAACCGGAAGCGATACCGATCCTTATACCATTTACAACCTACTCAATACAAGCCAATACAATGGACAGGCATCACAAACTTTTCCAGACGCCTTAAAATATGAAGGGGTTAAACCACAGCGTTCGCGCAATTACGAGTTGAATCTGAGTCTTGGTTTCTTAAAGAATAAGCTCAATTTGACGATGAGCGCTTATACCATGAAAACCTTTAACCAGATCTTGACCAGTGCCCTGCCAATGTCGTCGGGTTATTCGTCCATCGTAATCAATAGCGGTTCGATCGGCAATAAAGGCTTCGAGTTTACCATCAATGCCACGCCAATCGCAAATAAAGACTTTACCTGGAACATTGCCGTAAACGGCGCCACATCCAGGTCTAAAGTGTTGGCACTGGTTGATGGCATCAACGAATTGCAGCTAGGTAACCTATTTGGGGGTTATGGCATTTCGCAACGGGTTAAGGTAGGCGATAACTACGGAACCATATACGGAAAAGATTTTAAATACCTGAATGGCAAAAAAGTGGTGAAAGATGCTGTCGACAATTTGGGCAATAAAATGACCTTTACCGATCCGGTTACCGGAAAAACCTATACCGCGGGTACGCAATGGGTGTTAACTGATTCAGAAGTGCCGATTGGCAATTCGCAGCCTAAATTGACCGGAGGCATCAGTAATACCATCCGCTATAAAGGCTTCTCTTTATATACTTTGGTTGATGCCAAGATTGGCGGCGACAGCTTTTTCGGAACCTGGAGTGCCGCTATGGGTAACGGCTTGCTCAAAGAAACCACCAAAGAACGTGATGGGGGTGGTTTGCCTTTGGTTTATCCCGATGGCAGCGTAGGCAACAACGGTATCATTTTCGATGGCGTTTATGCCGATGGCACGCCAAACACCAATGTGGTTAATCCGGCTTGGTACTATTTAGGTACTTATGGCTCTTGGAACCACTTCGGCCTGCCGCGGTCGGCTTCCGTTTTTGAAAATACCTGGGTCAAGCTCCGCGAGGTAAGCCTAACCTATACAGTGCCTGCCGATTGGGTAAGAAAAACCAAAGTATTGCAAAACCTTAGTGTTTCATTAATAGGCCGTGATTTGTTCTACATCTACACCACTGCGCCAAAAGGCACAAATCCTGAAGGTGTGGCTGGTATTGGTAATATGCAGGGTATAGAATACTCGTCGCTGCCAAGGGTAAGGTCTTTTGGTTTGTCAGTTAGAACATCATTTTAATCATAATAAGATATTCGCATGAAAGCAAGAAAAATATATGGCAAGTGGGTTGTTTTGGCAATCCTTGCCTTAACGGGATGTACGAAGGACTTTACCGAAATGAATACGCCCTACAATGAAGGCAGCGTTAATTCGGCTTCTATACCAGCCCTATTCAATAACGTGGCTGCCAGCATGATCAAAGACGAAGACCAAACCATGTACGTGGCTTTGTTTTGGCACGCCGCCAACCAGCAGGCGGTACAAAGTAAAACGGCCAATTACCTTAATTACATCAACAGTCCTTGGTCAAACTATTACACCTCGTTGAAGAACTATCAGCAGATGATGGCATTGATCAACAAGAGCCCAAGTAGTGGAACGTTTGCCAATGTAAAGAACATGGCAGCCATCTTGATGGCTGCCAAAACCCTGCATATGTTGGATTATTTTGGAGATATCCCTTATTCGAAAGCAGGTGTGGCTTCGACTGGGGCAGATTTTTACCGTCCTAGTTATGATAAGGAAGCAGATATCTATAGAAGCGTACTTACAGGCCTGCAGGCTGCCGTAAATGGCCTTTCAACCGATGCAATGCAAACCAATATTGGCGCTTCCGATTCTTTTTTGGGCAATGACATAACGTCCTACAAGAAATTTGGAAATGCTATTTTGCTCCGTTATGCCGTACGCTTGTACAACAAGGAGCAGGCGCTTGCCAGTGGCATCATTACCGATATCATCAATAACAATAAGCCTCTGCCTAATGCCCAGAACCTGGCAACCCTCGAAAAAGATAACTTCGGATTTTGGCCTGCTGCGGTAAATATTGAAGTAGACTACTATTACATATTCCGCGAAGCCTCTGTTTCTGCTTTGCGTATGGGCAGCAATATGTGGAACCAGATGTCGTCAACCATGGCCAACGATGGTTCGGGTATTTTCGATCCGCGCTGCAAAATCTGGTTCATGACCAACAATGCCGATAAATGGGTGCCTGCTCCGCAAAACCTCTCTGTTGTGGATGGGGGAAATCCTTATCCTAATGATCCTGTTAACTCGATCGTTAAGAAGCCTGTTGGCAGCGATCCGGGAAATATATTCTCGGCATTTAACATTTACCTGGCCACCGATAACAAATACCGTCCAACACTGATTATTTCGGAGGCTGATGTACATTTCCTAAAAGCCGAAAT